>LBIU01000765.1 GCA_000987445.1 Candidatus Accumulibacter adiacens
GCAGTGAAGCGGAATTTGTCGCGATAGAGGTAATAGCCCTTGGCGATCGCGAAGCGCACTTCGATGGTCTGTCCGTCGATGGCCCGGGCAGTCGGCTTGAAGGCGACGGCAGGGTCGAGAAATTCTTCGGCTCGTGCGTCCCAGGGGAGCAGCATCAGCACCGAAAGCAGCCATGGCAGCAGCCAGGAGGCGTGGAAAATGCGCCGCGAGGCGCGCTGGGAAGAGGACGGCCGGGTCATTGCGCTAGCGGTCTTCAGGGTCACCGGGATGGCGCGTTTCAGCAGCGACCCAGGCGAGATAGTCGGGTAGGCCGTCGCTCACCGGCAGGGCGATGATTTCCGGAAGCTCATAGGGGTGGCGCGCGCGGATCGCCACTTCCAGCGCCGCGTAGCATTCGCTGCGGGTCTTGATCAGCAGCGGGACTTCGCTGGTCGTTTCGAGCGCCCCCTGCCAGCGGTAGATCGAGTGGCAAGGCGCCAGCACATTGACGCAGGCAGCCAGTCGCGCCTCGACGAGTTCGCTGGCCAGCGCTTCGGCTGACGGTCGGTCGGGGAGGTTGGTCAGGACGAGCAGGGTGGCCACAGGGCGCATTGTACTCCCTACTTCACCACTCCCCCGCTCCCCGGCGCCACAGCAGGGTCGCTGGCCGGGGTCGGCGGCCGGCTTCAGCAAGGCCCCGTCGGCTCCGCGTGGCGCTGGCAGCGCTCAGTGGCGCCAGGCGCGACTGACGATTTCGCGAATGACGTGCAAGCGGCGGTGGAAGAAGTGATCGGCGCCGGGGACGACGATCACCGGCAGCTCCAGCGGTCTTGCCCAATCGATGACGTTGGCCAGCGGCACGGTGGTGTCTTCGGAGCCGTGGATGACGATGGTGTCGCCGGGCACGGCCTTGGTGTGGTACTGGCGCGCGCCTTCGACGAAACCCGAAGCCGTACCGACCAGCACCAGGCGTTGCGCGGGATGACCGGCTTCGAGCAAGGCCTCGGCGACGCGCGTCTGGACGTAGGCGCCGAAGGAGAAACCGGCCAGCGCGACCGGCAGATTGCCGTAGCGGCACTTGGCTTCGGCGAGCACCGCCAGCAGGTCTTCGGTTTCGCCGCGGCCGTCGTCGTGTGTGCCCTCGGTCTGGCCGATGCCGCGAAAGTTGGGACGTAGCGCGACGTA
>LBIU01000766.1 GCA_000987445.1 Candidatus Accumulibacter adiacens
CACACGCAGCGCACGGTCGCCCAGCTCTCGCAGCAACTGCGCCGCTTCCTCGACGACCAGGCCTGGCTGGAAAACCGCCGCATCATGGATATCCTGCACGGCATCGAAGCCAAGGCCCTGGCCGTGCGCGAGACGCCGCCGCAGGGCAACGCGGTGATGAGCATCGCCGACACCGCCGCGGCCATCGAGCTGCCCATGGAGCGGCCCCTATACACGCCGCCGATCAAGCCGTCGATCGCCGATCTGGCCATCGAGTCGGGCGACGAAGACGTTGACGCCGCAGTGCTGTTCTCGCAAGTGGTCGTCGACCGCGCGCAGCTCGCCCGGCACATCCGCCAGGCCCTGCAGGAGCGCACGCAGGTCACCCTGCGCGAGCTCTGCGAAACGCGCCCGCTCGAACACGGCCTCGCCGAGCTGGTCGCCTACCTGCAACTCGCCGGCGACAGCTTCAAGACGGTGATCGACGAAGATGTCAGCGAGTCGATCGCCTGGCGCGGCGCCGGGCCGGACGGCAAGGAGTACGTCAAGCAGGCGCGGCTGTCGCGGGTGATCTTTGTCAGCGGCTAAGCCCTGCTGACGGCCGGAGGGTGCCTGCTGGCGCGTGGTATCCTGAGCCCTGCCAAAGGGGTTTGAGCGGAGCTGGCCGGATGAAAGATCACTGCGATTTCAGCAAGGGCGAACGCGGCAAGTTCTACGCGCCGGATGCGGCCTTCCGCTTGCCGGTCTACCTCGATGAGCAGGTGGAGCGCTATCTCGCCGCCAAGGCCGACGCCAAAGGGGTTGATTTATCAGATCTGGTCAATGAGTTGCTGAAGCACGAGATCGAGATCATCGAGGCAGTCAAGTAGCGCAGACCGAGCGATATCGGCACGGCCGTCGCCAGTGGAGTTCGTGGGGTGGGGATAGTGGCAGCAGACGAAGACCGGGAAGCACAACTCGACCTCGAGGCATCGACGGGGCCGGCGCCGGCCAGCCCCGACCTTTCGGCGCTGGTCATCCCGCTGCTCAAGGGCGTGCTCTACCAGGAGGCGGGCCCGGCGCAGTGGAATGCGCTGCTCAGCCTGCAGGCACGGGTGCGCGACTACGTCGCGGTACTCGACCTTGAACTGGTGCTCGACGAGGCCGAGGGCTACGCCTTCCTGCGCGCGCGGCCGGAGGCTGCGGCAGAGGAGGGCGACGCGGCGCGACTGCCGCGGCTGGTCCCGCGGCGCCCGCTGTCGTTTCCGGTCAGCCTGCTGCTGGCGCTGTTGCGCAAGAAGCTGGCCGAGTTCGACGCCGGCGGCGGCGATACGCGGCTGGTGCTCTCGCGCGACGAAGTCGTCGAGCTGCTGCGCGTCTTTCTGCAGGAAGGCAGCAACGAAGCGCGCCTGATCGACCAGATCGACTTCTATCTCGGCAAGGTCGTCGATCTCGGCTTCGTGCGTCGCCTGAAAGTGCAAAGCGGCCA
>LBIU01000098.1 GCA_000987445.1 Candidatus Accumulibacter adiacens
AGATCGCGCAGCTTGGCAACGGTCGTGCTGAAAGCGGCTTTCTGGAAGAGGGGCATCAGGGAACCCGAGAGTAGATGGACAGGCGCGCGTCCAGACGGCAAACTGATATAGAATATCAGGTTTGTCGCTTGGCTTCGCCGGCCTCAGATCAGTCATTGTTGTCAATGGGAGTTTGGACATGATTCGTACAACGGCAGTTGCGGTTCTCCTGGCCGCCAGTTTACCCGCCTTCGCGTCAGAGCAGGCGCCAGCAAAGCTTGACCTGGCCAAAGCCAAGGAGATTGCCGAAGGTCTTTGCGTTGCGTGCCACGGCGCCGATGGCAACAGCCCGACGTCGGCCAATCCGATCATTGCCGGCCAGATTCCGCAGTATCTGTACAAACAGCTGAGCAACTTCAAATCGGTCGACGGCAAGCCGCCAGTACGTGACAACGCGATCATGGGTGGCATGGTGGCGGCGCTTTCGGATGAAGACATGCGTAGCCTGGCGGTGTACTTCTCGCAGCAAAAGATGCAGCCTTCGGTGGCAACCAACGAAAAGCTGCTTGCCGAAGGCCAGGCGCTCTGGCGCAAGGGCGACTTCGACAAAGGCATCCCTGCCTGCGCGGGCTGTCACGGACCCGCCGGTGCCGGTCTGCCGGCGCAGTATCCGCGCCTGGCCGGGCAGTACGCGGAGTATACGGCGAACCAGTTGAAGAGTTTTCGCAGCCACGAACGGGCCAACGACGCCGAGAGCATGATGCGCGCCATTGCCGGCAAGCTTTCGGACCCGCAGATCAATGCCGTCGCCGAGTACGTGGCTGGATTGCGCTAGCCACTCTGGCCGCTCGCTTTGGCGCGGGAGCAGGACTTCGCGCGGCGGATTTCACGGCACCGTGGCACCGGCAAGACTTTCCTTGGCAACGGGCGGCGGACGCTCTAGTATGGTGTCGTGACTTCTTGACCAGAAAGGACGTTTCATGAAGACGCTCAAGCAAATCCTCGCTAGCAAAGGTGGCAAGCTGGTAACTGTCGCACCGGACGACTCGGTTTTCACGGCCTTGCAGGTGATGGCCGAATATAACGTCGGTGCGGTCCTGGTGATCGACAAGGAGCAGTTGCTGGGTATCTTCTCCGAGCGTGACTACGCTCGCAAGGTAAGCCTGCTCGACAAGTCCTCGAGAGACACGCGGGTTCGCGACATCATGAGCGACAAGGTGCTGTACGTGACGCCCGACCAGACGGTGGACGAGTGCATGGCGATCATGACCGAACGACACTTCCGTCACCTGCCCGTCCTGGATGACGATCACACGCTCCTGGGCATCGTTTCCATTGGCGACGTGGTCAAGGAAACGATTTCCGAACAGCAGTTCATCATCCAGCAGATGGAAAAATATATCGCCGGCTGAGCGCTGGATCGGCTCTTCCGGAGCGCTCTCGCTGGCCACGCCGACAGGCCGCCGGCAGCGTCAGTAGCCTCTCTCCACTTTGCCGACGGGCGCCTCTTCCACCTCTGACGGCTTTCCGTCGCCGGTTACCGCAAGCTTCCCAAAACGCAGATATTGCACTCGCCTTGACGTCGTCGTCTTGGCTCCGTCGCCGCCAGTCGACAGCGCAGCGGAGTGCTGGCTGAAGCGCCGTGTGCGCACCGCCTTCCTCGCCAGCGGCAGACAAGGGCATGCTCGGGGCGCAGCGGCACGCGGGCTGCGTGGCATGCTGCGGCCGCTGTTCCTGGCCGGGCGCGGACGCTTTTCGCGGCGCGATGATCCTTGTTGGCGGCGACGCGTGCTTGACCCTCGAAGTGAACCATGACCTATCCCACCATCCTCAGCGCCTCCGCGTTTCTGCTCATCGTTTTCGCCGTCGAGCGTCTTTGCCGGCGCACGGGCGTGCCGTCGGTGATCGTCCTGGTCGCCAGCGGCCTTCTCGCACGGCCGGTGCTCGACTCGGTTGGCGTCACCCTGGGCTGGGCCGGCACTCTGGTGCCGATCATCGGCACCATCGGCCTGGTGCTGATCGTGCTGGAAGGCGCCCTGGACATCGAATTGCGCCGCGAGCGTCTGCGCCTCATCGGGGCGACCTTTCTCCTGGCGACTGCCGGCTTCGTCATCGCCACCGTCAGCTTTGCGCTTGCCGGTAGATGGGTGCTGGGGCTCGGCGCGGTGCAGGCCGTTCTCCTGGCGACCTCGGTCGCCGTCATCAGCAGCGCGGTGGCCATTCCCAGCAGTACTTTTCTGCCGCCCAAGGCGCGCGAGTTCATTACCTACGAAAGCTCGATGTCGGACATCATCGGTGTCCTGGTCTTCTTTTCCCTGCTCGGCTCGGACGGTACGGTAAGCGGCGCCCTGATGGCGCTGCTCGGTGGCGGCATCCTGTCGCTGCTGCTGTCGATGCTCTGCGCCCTGGTGCTGCTGCTGCTGCTCTTGCGCGTGTCTGGACCGATCCGCTTCGTGCCGCTACTGGCGGGCCTCTTCGCCTTGTACGCGACCGGCGAACTGCTGCACCTCTCACCGTTGATCATGGTGCTCTTTCTGGGTCTGTTGCTCAACAAGCCGTCTCTGGTGACCCGCTTCCGGCCGGTTCGCTTGTGGGTCAGCCGAGAATACGAGTCGACGCTGTCCGAGTTTCGTACCCTGGTCGTGGAACTGACCTTCGTCGTGCGCGGTTTCTTTTTCGTGCTCCTTGGCTACTGGACCGATCTTTCCGACCTCGCTTCGTCATCGGCCTGGCTTGGGGCGGGTCTGGTGCTGGCGGTGGTCTACGGTAGCCGTTTCGTCATGTTGCGGCTGATGCTCGGGCCGGCGGCTGCCGGGCCTCTGATGTGGATTGCCCCGCGCGGCTTGATTACCGTCCTGCTCTTCCTGCACGTTCGCGATGCGTTCGCGCTGCCCAGCTATCTCAACGGTTCGATCATGCTGGTGGTGCTGGCGTCGTCGGCATTCATTCTCATCGCCAGCTATCTCGTCAACCGTCAGGTGCCGCTGGCAGCGCCGCCTGACGCGCCGCCCTTGGCACCTCCCGATGATCAGACGCTGGCTTTGGCAGACGATGGCGGCCCTGAGCAGGCCAGGAGCGACACGCGCGAGCAGGTCTGATCCGCTCGTTTCGACTGCCCGTTGGCTCGGTGTGCGCGCTGCGTGGCGTTCCTCCGCCGCTGTCGATCCGGGTGACCTCCATTGAGGCTTGCATTATTTCCTGCCCTCGGGTCTAATTGCCCTTCCGCCCCAATGACTTTTACGTGACGACGATGCGCCATTTCCATGACCATGATGCTTATGCGCTTGCTCCTTCCGGAGCTTGTCTGGTGGTTGCCGTCGCGGTTTCTCTGGTAGACGTCGTACCCTTGGTACGCGTACCAGGCGACACGCCGTCGAGGGCCGGGAGAAGATCAGTCAAAGCGTAGAAAGAAGCGATCACTCATTCCACAAACCCCCGCCGGTGCAAGCCGGACGGGGGTTTTGCTTTTTGCGAGCACCGTCCGGCCAAGTCAGCAGCGCAATTCAACTAAGGAGAGTCCCTTGCCCAAGCCAACTTTCGAAACCCTCAGCGGCGCACAGATCGTCGTGCGCCTGCTCGAACGACAGGGCGTGCGCACCCTGGCCGGTATTCCCGGCGGTGCCATATTGCCCATTTACGATGCCTTGTCGCAGTCGGCGCTGATTCACCACGTTCTGGCGCGGCACGAACAGGGCGGCGGCTTCATGGCGCAGGGGATTGCGCGTGCCACCGGCCTGCCGGCGGTATGCATGGCTTCGTCGGGTCCCGGGGCAACGAATCTGCTGACGGCGATTGCCGACGCCAAGCTGGATTCGATTCCGCTGGTGGCGATCACCGGGCAGGTGCCACGCGCGATGATCGGTACCGACGCCTTCCAGGAGGTCGATACCTATGGCCTGAGCATCCCGATTACCAAGCATAACTTCCTGGTTAACAGTGCGGAGGAACTGCTCGAAGTCATCCCGCGTGCCTTCCGGATCGCCGCTTCCGGTCGCCCGGGACCGGTACTGATCGATATTCCGAAGGATGTGCAGAATCAAGTGCTCGAGGTCGGCGAGTGGCCCGCTGCAGGCGTCGCCGAGGCCGTTCCAGCGCCGGCGGCGGCAGGGGTCGCCGTTGCTGCGGCAATGATCAACGAGGCCTCACGGCCGATTCTCTACCTCGGCGGTGGCGTCGTGCACTCGGGAGCCTCCGCAGCGGCTGTGGCGCTTGCCGAAAAAGCTGCGTTGCCGACGGTAATGACGCTGATGGCCCTCGGGGCGATGCCGGTCGAGCATTCGCTGTCGC
Source organism: Candidatus Accumulibacter adiacens (assembly GCA_000987445.1). Taxonomy (GTDB): domain Bacteria; phylum Pseudomonadota; class Gammaproteobacteria; order Burkholderiales; family Rhodocyclaceae; genus Accumulibacter; species Accumulibacter adiacens. The sequence continues at coordinate 4,267 of LBIU01000098.1, forward strand.
TCGGCATGCTGGGTATGCACGGTGCGCGTTTTACCAATCTCGCGCTTGACGAGTGCGATCTGCTGATCGCCGTCGGGGCGCGTTTCGATGACCGTGCAACCGGCAAAGTGGCCGGTTTCTGCCCGCAGGCGAAGATCGTCCATATCGACATCGATCCTTCGGAACTGGACAAGATCAAGACCGCACATGTCGGTATCGCCGGCGACGTCGGTGCGGTGCTGCAGACCCTGCTGCCGGCCGTCAAGGCGCAACAGCGGCTCGCCTGGCTGAGCCGTGTGGCCAGCCTGAAGGCGGCGCATCCCTTGCGCCTGCCCGGTATCGACGACCCGCGCACGCCTTACGGCTTGATCCGCGCCGTCGCCGACTGCCTCGACGATCAGGCGACCATCACCACCGACGTCGGTCAGCATCAGATGTGGGTGGCGCAGGCCTACCCCCTGCGCCGGCCGCGCCAGTGGCTGACCTCGGGCGGTCTCGGGACGATGGGCTTCGGAATGCCGGCGGCAATCGGCGCGGCGCTTGCCGAGCCGGAGCGGACGGTGGTCTGCTTTACCGGTGACGGCAGCATCCTGATGAATGTGCAGGAGTTGGTGACTGCCGCCGAGGAGGGGGTCAATGTCAAGATCGTGCTGATGAACAACTCCTCGCTGGGCCTGGTTTTCCAGCAGCAGACGATGTTCTACGGCGAGCGCATCTACGCCTCCAAGTTCAAGGGCATGCCGGACTTCGTTCGCGTCGCCGAGGGCTTCGGGGTGCCGGCCATTGACCTGGATGGCGAAAGCGATCCGCGTGCGGCGCTGGCCGTGGCCCTGTCCGCGCGGGGTCCGACGCTGATTCACGCCAGCATCGCCATGCACGAACAGGTGTTGCCGATGGTGCCGCCCGGTGCCGCCAACAAAGACATGATCGGAGGCTGAAGGCGATGAACACGATTTCAAGAACGGAAAACCAGGCGCTGGCTCGTACGGTCCTCGAACTGGACGTCTACAACCACCCCGGTGTCATGTCGCACGTCGTCGGCCTGTTCTCGCGCCGGGCCTACAACGTGGAGGGGATTCTGGTGATGCCGGTCGGCGGTGGCGTCACCAGTCGCATCTGGCTGCTGGTCAATGAGGACGAACGCCTGGACCAGATGGTCAAGCAGGTGGAGAAGCTGGAGGACGTCCTGGCCGTACGCCGGCACGGTGCCGAGCACGAGGTCTTCGTCCGCCTCGAGGAGTTCTTCCGCTAAGTCACCAGGGTCACCCGCTGCCTGCGGTGGGCGTTCCTGGTGGCCGGCTCAGCGCATCCGCTGTTGCGGGTCGAAGCGGACAATATTCAGCCCGTCGGGGGTTTTTCTCGGCGGCGCTTTCCAGGCATGGCCGTAAACGACTTCCACCGTTGCCGGCACACGGCCATCGTCGGCCGCCAGCCGCGCGTAGGCTGCGCGTGCCGTCGCCCATGCCGCCCGTCCCGTCAGGCCATGGCTGCGCGCCTGCATGGCGCAGGTCGAGCCGCTCCGGCGCAGATCGACGAGCAGCTGGTCGATGCTGGCGTAGGTCATGGTCAGCAGCTCGGCGTCCATCACCGGGTCCGAAAATCCGCATTCAAGCAGCATGTCTCCGTAGTCATGCATGTCGGTAAAGCGGTGCGTGTGCACCTGGCCATCGTTGAAGCTGGCGCGCAATTCCTTCAAGGTGTCCGGTCCGAAAGTCGAGAACATCAGCAAACCACCGACGTCGAGCAGTCGGTGTGCTTCCCGAAACGCCAGCAGCGGGTCGTCAAGCCAGTGCAGCATCAGGTTCGACCAGAGCAGGCCGATCGACTGTGGCTTGAAAGGTAGCGTGCCAGCTTCCGCCGCCAGCAAGGGCGTTCGCTGGTTGCGCAGGAATGGCATCAGCCAGCGCAGGCGTGAGCGCTTGGCCTGGCTTGCGCGCAGCATGCCTTCACAGAGATCGGCGCCGATGAGCAGCGCGCCAGGATAGCGCTCGTGCAGGGCGGTGAGGCTGGCGCCTGTGCCGCAGCCGAGGTCGAGAATGCGCTGTGGCTCGATGCGCACGTAGTCCAGCCTGGCCAGCATGCGGCGACCGATCTCGCGCTGCAGCACGGCCACGTCGTCGTAGCTGGACGCGGCGCGGGAAAAGCTGCGTCGCACCTGACGCTGATCAACGAACTGCGCCGGTGCTGTCACGGGCGACTAGATCGGACGCAGGCCAAGCGTCTCGAACAGGGCTTCGTCGCGATCGGCTTCCGGGTTTCCGGTGGTCAGCAGCTTGTCGCCGTAGAAAATCGAATTCGCGCCGGCGAGAAAGCAGAGTGCCTGCAGTTCGTCGGACATCTCCTGGCGACCTGCCGACAGGCGCACGAAGCTGGTCGGCATGGTGATCCGGGCGGCAGCCAGGGTACGCACGAACTCGAAGCTATCGACCGGCGAGACATTGGCCATCGGCGTCCCGGGAATTGGCACGAGATTGTTGATCGGCACCGACTCCGGGGCCGGATTGAGGTTGGCGAGCTGGACGATCAGTGCGGCGCGGTTGCGGCGTGACTCGCCCATGCCGATGATGCCGCCGGAACAGACCTTGATGCCGGCCTCCCGCACCTGCCCCAGGGTGTCGATGCGGTCCGCGTGTTTGTGGGTGGTGATCACCTGTCCGTAGAAGGAGGCGTCGGTATCCAGATTATGGTTGTAGTAATCGAGACCGGCGTCCTTGAGTTCGCTGGCCTGGCCGTCCTTGAGCATGCCCAGGGTGACACAGGTCTGCAGACCCATGTCCTTGACGGTGCGAATCATTTCGGTGACCTTGGCCAGGTCCTTGTCTTTCGGGCCACGCCAGGCCGCGCCCATGCAGAAGCGTGAGGCGCCCTTGTCCTTGGCCGCCTGGGCAGCGGCGATCACTTCCTCGAGCGGCATCAGAGCTTCACGTTCGGTCGACGTGCTGTAGCGCGCTGCCTGCGAGCAATAGCCGCAATCCTCCGAACAGCCGCCGGTCTTCACCGAAAGCAGGGTCGAGCGTTGGATTTCGTTGGCGTTGAAGTTCTCGCGGTGTACCTGTTGGGCGCGAAACAGCAGATCCATCAAGGGAAGCTGGTAAAGTGCTTCGACATCAGCAACCGTCCACTTGCCTGCTGGGGCCGAAACGGCGCGATCCGGGCTAAGTGTCGCGGCTTGAGGAATTGCGTTCATTGGCTAGACCTATGGTTGGGGAGTGATTTGAGGCCCGCTATGCCACCGATTCATGCATTCATGGATTCATGAGTTCGTGACGAGC
>LBIU01000767.1 GCA_000987445.1 Candidatus Accumulibacter adiacens
TGTGGAGAGTTTCTTGGCGGGTTGGCGCACGACAACAATGAACCAGGCGGTTGCCTTCGAGGAGGTCCAGGCGGTCACCCGACGTCGGCGCCTTCGCATCTGGCTGCCGGTCGCCGTCGTCGCCATTCTGCTGGCCGCACTGATCGGCAACGCGGTCCACGAGTTCAGGGTCATGCGTGCCGATGCCCTGGCGCTCTCCGAAGGCGTCATCGGCAACCTGCAAAGCCGCATCGAAACTGAGGTTGGCGCCTACCTCGGCCCCATCCCGGGTATCGTCCGTTTTACCCGCGACCTGCTCGCCGACCAGGACCTCCTGAGCGTGCGGCGCGAACTCGCCGAGAAGGTGGCGAGCGGAATCCTCGACAACACGCCACAGCTCACCAGCGTGTTCATCGGCAGCCCGGCCGGCGAGTTCTTCATGGTGCGGCGCTATCAGGAGGGTGAACAACGCGGCCTGGAAACCAAGACCATCCGCCGCCCGCCTGGAGCGAAAGACGCACCCGTGATGCAGCTGACGCGCCATGACGCAATGGGCGCGGTGTTGTCCGACGAGCAAGCCCCCTGGGATGGCTACGATCCGCGCGCGCGGCCCTGGTTCGTCGGCGCCGCGAAAGGCAAGGGCCTGTTCTGGACGGATGTCTACCTCTTCTTCACCACCAGCGCCGCCGGCATCACGGCGTCGGTGCCCTATCTGAATGCGGACGGGGAACTGCTTGCCGTGGTCGGTACCGACGTCGAACTGGCAAGCCTCAGTCGCTTTCTCGCCACACTCTCCATCGGCGAGAGCGGCCTCGCGCTGATCGTCGACAACCAGGGGCGGGTGCTGGCGCACCCGCGCAAGCCGCTGGTGAGCAAGGATGGCGGCGGCGAGTTGCGACTGCTGCGGGTCGATGACATCGGCGACCCGGTGGTGAGCCGCGCCTTTGACCGCTACCGCGTCGAAGGGCACGGCCGCCACGATTTCGAGATGGCCGGCCGCCGCTACATCAGCTCGACGTCGTCGCTCAACCAATTGCTGCCGCACGACTGGTCGATCCTGATGATCGTCCCCGAGGACGACTTCGTCGGCTTCGTTGCAGAGAATGTGCGCGACACGCTGGGCATCGGCCTGGCGGTCATCGCCCTGGCAGGCGGGCTTGCCGGGCTGGTGGTCCGCCAGGGGCTGCGCGCCGACCAGGAGGCGATTTCCATCCTCGAGCGTCAGGCGCAGCTCGACGCGCAGGGTGAGGCCTTCGGCATGCTGGCGGCGCAGTCGACGCTGTTCGAGGACAGTGGGAGCAATGGCCTCGCACTGGTGACCGAGGCCGTCGCGCGCTCGTCTCGCGTGCGCCGCGCCAGCCTGTGGCATCTGGCAGCGGCGGGCGATGCGCTGGTCTGTCTCGACAGCTTTGACCAGCAGACGGAGGGCCATACGGATGGCGCAACGCTGGACCGATCGGAACATCCCGGTCTCTTCGAATGGCTGCAGAGCGAAAGCGCGGTCAGCGACGTCGCCAGCAGCGACGACGCACGCCTCGTATCGCTGTACCG
>LBIU01000768.1 GCA_000987445.1 Candidatus Accumulibacter adiacens
CGGCCCCCGAGGGGATGCCTGTTTGCTGCTGAAAAAGTCGACCCAGTCGATGCTTCCCTGCGGGCTGACCCGGGCGTGTATCTCTGGCTCTTCGAGCGACACCCGGTCGATCGCAAACTTGCCATTCAGCGGGTCCAGGCTGCCGACCGCCACATCGAGACGACGCAGGGAAAGCAGCGCAGCCCCGGCCTCATTCTTGACCACCAAGTCCGTGACCGCGACGGTGCCCGAAATCAGCAGGGTCGAATGCCCTTCTCGCTGACGTTGGAAGGCCAGCTTCAGGTCGCTGTCGAGTGCCCCGGAAACCACTTCGATCGGCAAGCGAAGCGGCAGGTAATCGACATATCTGGCCAGTTCCACCTGGCGAAGCTCGAATGCCACTTCGCTTTCCATCGACGCGTCAAAAGGCTTGCTCTTGCCCTGCACAAGCAGCGGCGAACCATCGATCGAGGCCGAAAAAATCGGTTCGACGAATATCTTGGTCGCCTGCGGCAAGCTGGAGATAGACGGCAAGCCGATGGTCAACTCGCTGAGCAGGTGCTGTTCAGCACGCTGCTGATCGTCAAATTCGACCTTCCCGCCTGAAATCTGGATGTTATTGAGCGAAAAAAGCGGTGTCGGAGCATCCGCAGCCGGCTGGGCGGTGAACTCGTCAATCAGGTCGGAGAAGTTGAAGCGCCCGTCGGCCAGACGCACCACTCGGACGGTCGGCGCAAGCAGAGTCAGCTCCCTGATCACCGGTCCGCCACGCCACAGCGAACTCCATTCGGTGTCCACATGCAGGCTGTCGAAACCCGCGACCGTGTCGCCGCCGCCCTTCTCCTGAATCGCGAATCCGACAACTTGCAGCGACAAGGTATAGGGGTTTATCCTCACGACCTCGATCGTCACCGGTCGATGCAGGGCCTTGCTGAGTTGGTCGACGAGAAGCCATTTGGCAATCGGCGGCAGCACCAGGAAGCCGAACACGCTGAAGACGAGCACGGCAAGCGCCGTGCGCAGCAGGTATTTCCTTGTTCGTGGGGAGGTTGTAGCCTTGGCAGTAACGGTTTTTTCGGACATGGCAGCAGGCGGCAAGCTGGCTGGAAGAGCCGCGAATTTAGCACGAAGGCCGCCTTCCCGCACTCGCCACATGACATGCGCCAGGGCCACGGCGGCTTCTCTGCTG
>LBIU01000769.1 GCA_000987445.1 Candidatus Accumulibacter adiacens
TGAACCGCATGGGTGTAGATGAGCAGCCGGAGGAGAAGCGGCCCGGCGGGACGAAGTAGCCCCCTGCGCGCGGCTTGCGCCGTGCGCCGCCTATTTGCTCGCCTTCCGGCTTTCAGCCTGCGCCTGTTTCTCCCGTAGTCGCCTGTTCTTGTCCTCACTGCCGACAAAGACGTAGCGACCGGCCAGTTCGCAGCCCTTCATCCCCGGATCACAGACCAGATTGTTCACCTTGGCACATAGGCCCTTGATTTCATGCGGGCAACCCCACGACGACATGGCAATCTCCAAGAATGGCGGCAATGAACGCCGGTAGAAGGCAGGAAGACAATCTCCGCGAGCGCGGCTGCGTGCCTTCTTCGCAGCCGGTGAACATTGCCTTGCTGTAAGCAGTGATTGTATGACTGCGGGTGCTCGGAGAGAAACGGAGAAGCAAAGAGGCCTGCGCACGCAGGCACCCAGGAGATAGGCAAGGGTCCGCGCATCCGGAGCGGCGCCCGACATTGCGCCTGCCCGGGCCAGCAGGGCGCGCCGTTCGCGGCTTGCCCCTTCCCCGGCAGAACGATCAGACCAGCTGCCCATTCTGATAATCGAGGATGGCCTGCTCGATCTCTTCGCGGCTGTTCATCACGAAAGGGCCGTGCTGGACCACCGGCTCACGCAGCGGACGGGCAGCGAGCAGCAGGAAAGCGGCGGCACCGCGGTCGGCGCTCACCTCGAGCAGTTCGATCTCGTTGCCCGTCGAGAGCAGGCCGGCCTCGTGCGGGTCCAGGGCGCGCCGGTCAGCGCTCGCGCCGACGCCGAGTTGCCCTTCGTAGGGATAGAGAAAGGCGTGGTGACCGGCAGGCAAGGGAGTTGTGAAGCGCGCGCCGGCGGGCAGGCGCACGTCGAGGAATAGCGGTTCGGTACTGATGCCCTGGATCGGACCGGCGACGGTTGCATCGCCGACGGTCAGTGTACCGGCGATGACCTTGACCTCGACGCCGCCAGGAAGGGCGAGCCGCGGGATGTCTTCCGGCTGGATGTCGCGATAGGCTGCCGGCTTCATCTTTTCGCGCGCCGGCAGGTTGATCCACAACTGGAAACCACGCATGCGGCCGCTTTGCTGCTGCGGGATTTCCGAGTGGATGATGCCACGCCCGGCGGTCATCCACTGCGCGCCGCCGCTGCGCAGGTTGCCGCGATTTCCGAGATGATCCTCGTGCAGCATGTGGCCGTCGAGCATGTAGGTCACCGTCTCGAAGCCGCGGTGCGGGTGATCGGGAAAACCGGCGATGTAGTCATCGGCGTTCTCGGAGGAAAACTCGTCGAGCATCAGGAAGGGATCGAGGCGCAGGCTCGGCGCCTGCCCCAGGCTGCGGCGCAACTTGACGCCAGCGCCGTCCGAGGTGGGGATGGAACGGACCACTTGCTGCAGCTTGCGGGTGTTCATGGGGTCTCCTGTTTGATGTGAAAGTCGGGGAAACGGTCAGCGTCCGAAAAACCGCTCGATTGCCGCGTCGCGACGCTCCGCGCAATGACTGCGTGGG
>LBIU01000770.1 GCA_000987445.1 Candidatus Accumulibacter adiacens
CCCCGAAGACCACGAGCAGGCCCGCCCCGAATAATTGATGAGAACGACTTAACGATGAACGCAAGCTGGCAGGAGTTTCTTTGTGCTTCAGGCGCACGCATCGACCAGGATCTGGTCGCGGACTTCGGCGACGCCGCCGCAGAGCTGGTGGCAGCAGCCGAGGCGACCATCGTCTCGCCGCTGGTCCATCTCGGAGTGATTGAAGTCGGCGGCGCCGACGCAGCCTCTTTTCTGCATCAGCAGCTGACCAGCGACGTCAAGCATCTTGCCGACGGGGAGGCGCAGCATTCGGCCTGGTGCTCGGCAAAAGGTCGCATGCTGGCCAGCTTTCTCGTTTTCCGCCGTGGCCCCGACTATCACCTGCAACTGTCGGCCGACCTGTTGCCGGCGATCATCAAGCGCCTGCAAATGTTCGTACTGCGCAGCAGGGTGAGCATCGTCGACCGCTCTGACGCTCGTCAGATCATCGGTGTGTCAGGCCCCCACGCCGAACAGGCGCTGCACGCGGCCGGCCTTGCGGTTTCTGACGCTGCGCTGCGCGGCATGGCTTCGGCCGAAGGCGTCGTCATCCGCCTGGATCACCAGCGCTTCGAAGTGCTCGTCGACAACGAGGCGGCGGCCAGGCTCTGGCAAGCGCTGCTGCCGGCGGCGCGGCCGGTCGGTAGCCGGGTCTGGCAGTGGCTGGACATCGACGCCGGCATCCCCTTGATTACCGCCGGCACCAGGGAAGAGTTCGTCCCACAGATGGCCAACTTCGAACAGCTGGGTGGCGTCAGTTTCCACAAGGGCTGCTATCCGGGCCAGGAAATCATCGCCCGCACGCAGTATCTGGGCAAGGTCAAGCGTCACCTGTACCGCGCCCACTCGAGCAGCCCGCTTGCCCCCGGGACCAAGATCTATTCGCCGGCCAATCCCGAGCATCCCTGCGGCATGATCGCCAATGCGGCTCCGGCGCCTACCGGCGGCTACGACGCACTGGCGATCGTCCAGGAGAGTTTCGTCGCCGCCGCCAATCTGGAAATTGCCGCCCCGGGCGGTGCGCACATCGACCTGCAGCCGCTTGCACGGTAGGCAAAGCAGGGACGCGCTCCGGAGCTGCCCGCAATGTGCCTGATCCTGATCGCCTGGCAGGCACATCCGGACTATCCCCTGGTCGTCGCCGCCAACCGCGACGAATTCTTTGCGCGCCCCTCGGCGGCTGCCGCGTTCTGGCCGGACGCTCCGCAGGTGTTGGCGGGCCGCGATCTCGAAGCCGGCGGCACCTGGTTGGGCGTCAGCCGCGAACAGCGTTTCGCGGCGCTCACCAACTATCGCGAGGGTCGCCAGGCGGCCGCCGATGCGCGCTCGCGCGGCGCCCTGGTCGCCGACTTCCTCACCGGTGCTGCCAGCCCGTCGGCCTACCTGGCGCAGGTCGCGGCGCATGCCGCCGACTACAACGGCTTCAACCTCTTTGTCGCCGATGGCCAGCGCCTCGCCTACTACGCGAACCGTGGCGAGCGTCCGCCACGCTTCCTCAGCCCCGGCATCTACGGCCTCTCCAACCACCTCCTCGACACCCCCTGGCCCAAGCTGGCGACTGCCAAAGCGAGCTTTGCCGGAGCTCTGGCCGAGCTGCCGACCCAGGCAGCCTTCTTCGACCTCCTCGCCGACCAGGAAATCGTGGCCGATTCGCATCTGCCGGAGACCGGCGTACCGCTTGCCTGGGAGCGCATCCTCTCGGCGGTCTTCGTGCGCTCCGAGGACTACGGGACGCGGGCGTCAACGCTGCTTGTCCGCCATCGGGACGGTCTGACGACCCTGATCGAACGCAGTTTCGGCGCTGGCGCGCTGCCCAGCGGCGAAGTCTGCGAGCGCTTTTCTTGACAAAAACTGTCGGGAATTTTTACACCTCGGAAGAGAGGCTTTCATATCCGCTTGATCCGCTGAGCTTTTTTTTCTGGCCCGCGAATTGCTTTCCATTTACAGGCAGTTCTGATCACTTAGCCAAGGAGTGCCTCAATGATGAAAAAGACCTTAGTCGGCTTG
>LBIU01000099.1 GCA_000987445.1 Candidatus Accumulibacter adiacens
TCAGCGCCGCTTGCTTGATCGGCAGGCGCAGCAGGGCTTGCAGGACCGGCGGTGAGGGCGGCTTGCCGCGTTTGAATGCTTCCGGAAGGAGCAGGCTGGCGTGCAGGGCGAGCGACAGCGCGAGGGCAAGAATCAGGCTGGACGGCATGGGCCTGCCATTGTGAACCAAAAAACAGGCAAGGGAACACACAGGGCCGCGTCGGCGAGTGCTTCGCTGTCCGGTCCGGAGGGAGAAGACCAGTGAGGGACTGTGAGCGTTGCTTGAGTTCAACGGCGGCCAGATGGCTGTTCTTGCTCTGCTGCTGGCTGGCGGGACCGGCGTCGGCGCAGACGACCGCCCCCCCGGACCCGATCACTTTCGGCTACGCGGTCGAACGTGGCGACCTCGACACCGTGACCGGCTGGCTCGACGAAGGACTGGATCCGGAGTACGAGGCAGCGCACATCGGCACCGGGCTGATGGTCGCTGCCTGGTATGGGCACATCGAGCTGATGGCCCTGTTCGTCGAACGTGGCGCAGATTTGCGGCGCAGCAACCGCAATGGCGAGCAAGCCCTGCAGCTGGCCGCCTGGGGTGGGCATCGGGACGCCGTGCGCTGGCTCCTGGCGCACGGCGCGCCACTGGAACGCCAGGGTGACAACTGGGGGGCACTGCATTACGCGGTCTTCAACGGCCACCAGCAACTGGTCGAGGAACTGATCGCACGCGGGGCCAATGTCAATGCGCGTTCGCCGAACCTGTCAACGCCGCTTATCCTGGCCGCCCGCGAAGGCCGCGACGAGGTGGCACGGCGGCTCCTCGAAGCAGGGGCGGATGTCAGGGCCAGGAACGACTGGGGCGACAGCGCCCTGACCATGGCCATGCGCTACGACCATCTGCGCCTGGCGAAAATGATTTCCTCGCCCGAGGAGTTCGAAATTGCGGTCAAGGCGCCGAAGGAGCGTTTTGGGGCCGCCGTCCGCTCCGCCGCCGTGCCTCCCGAAATCGACGTCATCCTGAAGGAGATTCGCGCGGCCGAAGCCGCCGGCAGGTCGAGTGTCGATTTGCACAAGAAGCTACTGGCGACGACCAAGGCTCTGCGCCGTGCTGCCAACCCCGGGCCGTCGGTTCAGAAGGCGATGCCGCGTCCCTACCTGCCGCCGTCGATGGTCATCACTGCCCGGCGTGGCCGGCCGGGCGCCGAGCGTGCGCAACTCATCGTCGATGGCCAAGCTGCCGGGCAGGGCGTGGCGGCCACGCCTGCCGGCACAGGAACGGCGGCGAGCCCGGCCAAAGCATCGTCAGCAGCAAGCGCGGCCCGGGTGTCGGACCTGCTGCGCCAGATTCGTCTCGCCGAGGCGCAGGGACGGCCTGTCGACGACCTCCGGCAGCAGCTCTACCGGGCGGTCGAAGGCATGCAGCAGTAGTCGGTGCGACCGCCCTTGCCGCGACCGCGGCTTCGAATCGGTGTCTCAGTGCCGGTCGACGAGAAAGCGCTCGAGCAGTTGATTGAGGAAACGGCGGCCACGGTCGCTCGGCGCGATGCGTTGCTGCTGACGTTCGATCAAGCCGTCACGCTCGGCCTGGCGCAGCGCGGTCTCGATGCCGAGCAGCGGCAAGGAGGTGCGCGACTCGAACAGGGCGGCGTCGAAACCCTGCAGCAGGCGCAAGGCGTTGAGCATGAACTCGAAGGGCAGATCGGCGGCGGCGACGGCGAACTCCTGCTGCAGCGGCGTCCCGGCCGCCACTTTCGCCAGATACTGCTCGGGCCGCTTCCAGCGCATCTGGCGCAGCACGCGGTCGTGCAGGGTCAGCTTGCTGTGCGCGCCGGCGCCGATGCCCAGGTAGTCGCCGAAATGCCAGTAATTGAGGTTGTGCCGGCATTGCTGCCCACTGCGGGCGAAGGCCGAGGTTTCGTAATGGGTGTAGCCGGCGGCGGCCAGTCGGGCTTCGATGGCGTCCTGCATGTCGGCACAGCTGTCGGCCTCGGGCAAGGTCGGCGGCTGCGCGGCAAAGGCGGTGTTCGCTTCGATCGTCAACTGATAGCAGGAGAGGTGCGGCGGCGCGAAGGCGAGCGCGGCATCGAGGTCGGCGAGCGCCTCGACTGGCAATTGCCCGGGTAGGCCGTAGATCAGGTCGATATTGAAGTTGTCGAAGTACCGCGCGGCAATTTCGATTGCCCGCCGGGCTTCATGAGCGTCGTGGGCACGGCCGAGCGCCTTGAGGTGGCGCGGGTTGAAGCTCTGGATGCCGATCGACAGGCGGTTCACGCCGGCGGCGCGAAAGGCGGCAAATTTCCCGGCCTCGACGCTCGCCGGATTGGCCTCGAGGGTGATTTCAGCATTGGGCAGCAGCGGCAGCCGGCTACGCAGGGCTGTCAGCAGCTGCTCGACAGCCTCGCCGGAGAGCAGGCTGGGGGTGCCGCCACCCAGGAAGATACTGTCTACGCGGCGCCCCCAGATCGTCGGCAGTGCCGCTTCGAGGTCGGCGGTCAGCGCCGCCAGGTAGTCGTCTTCGGGAATGGCCGGCGCCGATCCTGGCAGGGCATGCGAGTTGAAATCGCAGTAGGGGCATTTCTGTACGCACCAGGGAACATGCACGTAAAGCGTCAGCGGCGGCGGGTTGCGGAAGTGAATTTGCCGCTGCCCGGTCGCTGCCAGGTCCTGGGCCGGGATCAGCGGGATGACTCTGACGCCGCTCTGGCCCTTCGGCGCGGGCATCAGCGACGTGCCAGCAGCTGTTCGACGAGGCGGGACAGCGCCTGGCCGCGGTGCGAGCGGCGGTTCTTTTCGGCGGCGTCGAGTTCGGCAGCGCTCTTGTCGAGTTCGCGGACGTAGAACAGCGGATCGTAGCCGAAGCCGCTTTCGCCGCGGGCGGCTGCCAGGATCTCGCCATGCCATTCGCCCTCGGCGATGATGGGTTGCGGGTCGTCCGCGTGGCGTACGAAAACGATCAGCGCCACGTAGTGCGCGGCGCGCTGACTGCTATTGCCGAGGTCTGCGAGCAGCTTTGCGTTGTTGCGCGCGTCCGAGCGCGGTTCACCCGCGTAGCGCGCCGAGTACACGCCAGGGGCGCCGTCGAAGGCATCGACACACAGGCCGGAGTCGTCGGCCAAGGCGGGCAGGCCGGTCAGCTGCGACGCGTGGCGGGCCTTGGCGAGCGCGTTTTCGACAAAGGTGCAATGCGGTTCTTCGGCTTCAGGAACCCCGAGCTGGCCCTGCGGGACGAGCTGCCAGCCGAGTGGCGCGAGAATGGCGTCCAGCTCCTTGAGTTTCTTGGCGTTGTTGGAAGCAAGCACGAGTTTCATGAGTTCATACCGCCAGGGAGGCTTTCTGGTGGGCAATCAGGCGGCCGATGCCGGCGTCGGCCAGGTCGAGCAGGGCGATCATCTCGCTGCGCGTGAAAGGTTCACCTTCGGCCGTTCCCTGCACTTCGACGATGCCGCCGCTGCCGGTCATCACGACATTCATGTCGGTGTCGCAGTTGGCGTCTTCGGCGTAGTCGAGATCGAGTACCGCGGTGCCCTCGTAGATGCCGACCGACACCGCGGCGACATGGTCACGCAGCGGGTTGCTGCTTACCTTGCCGGTGCTCAGCAGATGTTCGCAGGCGTCGTTGAGCGCCAGCCAGGCGCCGGTGATCGCCGCACAGCGCGTACCGCCGTCGGCTTGCAGGACGTCGCAGTCGAGCGTGATCTGGCGTTCACCGAGCAGCTTGAGATCGGTGACCGCGCGCAGCGCTCGTCCAATCAGGCGTTGTATCTCCTGGGTGCGCCCGGATTGCTTGCCTTTGGCGGCTTCGCGGCCACTGCGCGTGTGCGTCGAGCGTGGCAGCATGCCGTATTCGGCGGTCACCCAGCCCTGTCCGCCGCCGCGTAGAAAGGCGGGCACGGAGCCCTCGATGCTGGCCGTGCACAGCACGCGCGTATCGCCCATTTCGATCAGCACCGAGCCTTCGGCGTGGCGGGTGAAACGGCGCGCAATGCTGACCTTGCGGAGTTGCGAAGCTTGACGGTGACTGGGGCGCATGCGGATTCCTATTTGGCGTACTTCTGGATGGTCGAGCGGATTTCTTCGATGGCCAATTCAATCTCCTCTTCGCTGAGTTCGGTCTTGTGGCGCGGGTTGCGCCCGAACTCGTCGAGACGGGTGGTGACGGTGTCGCGAGGCATTGATTTGGTCGAGATCAGGCTGCTGCCGGCGCTGCTTTCGTCGACGTAGCTGTCCTGCCAGCGCACGGCGATGATCGAAAGGTTGTCGGCATGCGGTCCGCCGCGGACTTCTGCCTGGGCAAGCAGGGTCGGCACGGCGTGCATCAGATTGGCGGTTTTCAGGGCCACGGCCATCATGTTGCCGGGCAGTCCGCTCCAAGCGCCGTCGGTGCACAGCACCAGCACGTCTTCGGCTTCGAGGGTCGTCTTGCGCGAAAATTCGATCTCTGGCGTCTGTTGGCCGCCCAGGCAACCGTAGATCTTGTTGCGGTCCGGGTGCGTGCTGGCCTGATCTTCGCTGATGATGCCCTGTTCGAGTAGCAAGCGCACGCGTGAGTGGTCCTTGGTCTGGGTCAGGATTCTGCCCTTGCGTAGCAGGTAGAGGCGCGAATCCCCCGAGTGCGCCCAGTAGGCGATGTTGTTCTGCACGATACAGGCGACGCAGGTGGTGCGCGGTGAGTCCTGCAGTTGATGCTTGCCGGCAAAGTCGAGGATGGCGCGGTGTGCGTTGAGCATGCCCGTCTGCAGGAACAAGAAGGGGTCGCGAATGCGCGTCTTGACTTGGCGCTGGAAGGACTCGGTCAAGGTCTGGACGGCGATCTGGGCAGCGACTTCACCATAGTAGTGACCGCCCATGCCGTCAGCGACGACCATCAGCAAGCTATCGCGCGAGTAGCAGTGTGCCAACCGGTCTTCGTTGTTGGCGCGCTTGCCGGTGCGGCTCTCCTGGTAGATCGTGAATTTCATGGGTTTCTGGATTTCTTCAGTTTGCCGACCATCTGGTCGAGCCAGTTTGTTTTCGGCGGTGGCAGCGGGGCGATGACCGCTTCAGTGAGCGCTTTCTGCAGCGCGAAGACGCTCTGTGGCCGGTAACGATGGTTCAGGCACAGGCACCAGTCGATGGTTTCCAGCAACTGGTCCGAGTACTGGCCTTCCCAGCGGACCATCGCCGGGACCAGTCGATCCTTTTCGAGGCGGCTGTCGGCCGCTTGTGGGGTGCTCGCCGAGATGCACGCATACATCGAGGCACCGACGCTGTAAATGTCGCTCCAGGGCCCGAGCAGTTCCCGCTGGCTGTAATGCTCGGGCGAGGCGAAGCCCGGGGTGTACATCGGCTTGAGCATCGGCGTGTCGCAGGCCAGCGTCTGGCGCGCCGCGCCAAAGTCGATCAGCACCGGGGTGTGGTTGTTGCGCATGTAGATGTTCGATGGCTTGAGGTCCAGATGTAGCAAGCGGTGCGAGTGCACCTCGCGCAGGCCGTTGAGCATCTTGGTGAACACATTGCGGATGAAGTTTTCGGTGACCCCGGCCCGGTTTTTCTGGATCAGTTCCTGCAGGGTGCGGCCATGCTCATACTCCATGACCATGTACACGGTGTCGTTGGCGCGAAAGAAATTCAGGACGCGGATCACGTTCGGGTGCGACAGACCGGCGAGTGAGCGGCCTTCTTCGAAGAAGCACTTCATTCCGTAGCGGAAAGCCGGGAGATGATCTTCGGTGATCAGCGGCGCCGTTTTTCCTTCGCCGCGCAAGGCCAGCGTGTTGGGCAAATACTCCTTGATCGCCACGCGCTTGCCATGACTGTCGGTGGCCACATAGACAATCGAAAAGCCCCCCAGTGAGAGCTGATGCTCGATGCGGTATTCATCAAGTCGGAACGCTGCAGGAAGGGGGTGGTTCGCTTGTTGCACCATCGGTGTCGAAGC
>LBIU01000771.1 GCA_000987445.1 Candidatus Accumulibacter adiacens
GAGTGGCTTACCCATGCCTCCGGCTTTCGTCGCCCCGCTTGCACCGGCACGACTCCCTGATCCGGCGCCCAGCCCTCCTGTTGAGCAACCGTATTTCGTGATGCTCGGCACCATTGAACCGCGCAAGAACCACTGGCTGCTGCTGCAGGTATGGCGCCAGTTGGTTGAGCGGCTGGGAACTGCCGCGCCACGACTGGTGGTCATTGGCCAACGCGGCTGGGAGTGCGAGAACGTCGTCGACCTGCTGGAACGTTGCGCTCCCTTGAAGGGCTTTGTCCTCGAACGAGCAAGCTGTTCGGACGCCGAGCTGGCTTCCTATCTGCGACACGCGCAGGCCCTGCTGTTCCCCTCCTTTACCGAGGGCTACGGCATGCCGCTGGTGGAAGCGCTGACTCTTGGATTACCCGTTATCGCCAGCGACCTGCCGGCGTTCCGCGAGATCGCCGGAGAAATACCCGACTATGTCGACCCGCTTGACGGCAAGCGTTGGCGACAACTGATCGAAGACTATGCAGGCCCCCGGAGCCTGCTCAGTGCGGCTCAGCGCCAGCGCATGACGAGCTTTGCGATGCCTTCCTGGGAAGGCCATTTCGCGCAGGTGGAGGCGCTTCTGGAGCATTTACGTGTTGTCGCGAGGTAATACCACAAAGACGGTGACTGTCTACGCGCTGGATTTTTCAGCGTGGAAAAAGGCCGCCGTGCGGCAGTGTTTTCCCGACGCGAAAACGAGATTCGTCAGCAACGCAAGAGACGCACCACCGGGTAGCGTATTGCTCGTCTGGGGAATGGCGTCGCTGCCCGGCGACCTTGCTGCCAACGTGACGATTCTCCGTGTCGAAGACGGATTCCTGCGCTCCGTTGGTCTCGGCGCCGACCTGATTCGCCCGATGTCCTGGGTAATCGATGGTCGAGGCATCTACTACGACGCCACACGGCCGTCCGATCTTGAGCATCTGCTGGCCCATAGCAGCTTTGACGCGCAGCTGCTACAACGCGCCGCCCTCTTGCGCGAACGCATCGTCGCCGAGCGACTGACCAAGTACAACGTCGGCACTTCCGGCTGGCAACGCCCCTCGACTACGCGACGGATGATTCTTGTTCCCGGTCAGGTCGAGAGCGACGCCTCACTGGCTTATGGTGCACCAGGCATTCGTACCAACATCGGATTGCTGAAAGCGGTTCGTGCGGGCAGTCCGGAAGCGTACGTGGTCTACAAACCGCATCCAGACGTCATCGCACGCTTGCGAGCCAAAGGCGTCAGCGAAGATGAGGCACTCTCCTGGTGCGACGAAGTAGTCAGCGACGCAGCAATGGGAGACTTGCTCCTGGCCGTTGACGAAGTGCACGTCTTGACCTCGCTGGCCGGCTTTGAAGCCCTGTTGCGCAAGAAACCGGTGACTTGCCATGGGCAGCCGTTCTACGCGGGCTGGGGGCTGACCAGCGATGCGCTCCCCATCCCTCGCCGATGCCGGCACCTGTCACTCGACGAGCTTGTCGCTGGGGCATTGATCAAGTACCCACTCTATCTGAGCCGCAGCAGCAATCGCCTGATCGACCCGGAGCAGGCGCTTGATGAGCTTCTCGCCTGGCGAGCCAGGGTGGGTGGTGCTGTGCCATGGTGGCGAGAATGGCTGCGGATGATATTGCGTCAGGTTGTCGGCGTGCGCTGATCAGCACGCCAACCGCTTCAGCTTAGCCTGAAGTTTGAACCGAAGATGGACGTATTACCCCTATCTTTCAACTACTCTGACACAAGGGGCTTGTACGCGAGCAGCTCACTGAGCTCGGGGAACAAACCTGAGAAGCTCTCTCCCCGATCTTCGTCCAGTAGTCGAGTGAATTGCACGAAGCCATTGAGGTAGGTGGGCTCGTCTACGTTCGAGAAGGAGATACGACGGCACGCGTAAAGGAGCGCCTGACGCATCGAATCCGACAGGTCGTTCTCATTCACCTGCGCACTTAGACGCTCCACAATTCGACTTCGTATCGCGCGAGGCAGCATTTCCGGGTTGTGGATCTTCGGCTGATCGACCCACCCACAGACTAGCAAGGCGCTGACATCGATCGCGTACCTGCACAGATCAAGGAGCGACAGAACGTTGTACACTTGGATCGACGCACAGATATTGACATAAATTCCGGCCCTTTTTAGCTGGCGAATGTTTCGGTCGATCATCGGCCATTTCGCACCGTGACGGATGTACTCAAGCTGATCTCCAG
>LBIU01000772.1 GCA_000987445.1 Candidatus Accumulibacter adiacens
GGATAGGCCACGGCAAGGTTGGTGCGGATGACATTGGCCATGTCGGGCCCGTCGGCACCGCTCGCCTTGGCGAGCCGCTCGGTCGCCGCGCTGATGTAAGGCAGCGCCGACACGGAAATGGTCGTCGCGACGACGATCAAGAAGGCGGAGCGCAGATCTCGCAGGATCTCGGCGTGCTTGACCGGGACGAAGACGGAGATGCATGCCGGCAAGATCCAGTAGGCGAGGATCAGGCACCCGGCAAAGAGAAGGAAGAAATAGATGGACAGCTCTTCGAGGCCTCGGAGGTGAAGCGTGCCTGCCAGATCGGCAAACAGTGCGAACACCGCCAGTGGCGCAAACCGCACCACCGCATTCCAGAACTGCAGGCTGGTCAGGCGAATGCTTTCCAGCACCGACAGCAGTGCCGTCTTTTCCTGAACATGCTGCAGCGCGATCCCGAAGAAGAAGCAGAACAGCACCACCGCCGGCACGTAGTTCATCGACAGCGAGGCAAAGGGGTCGCTGGGAATCAATAGCGTCAGCAGGTCCGGGCCGGCCGCCGTCTCGGCTCGAGGCTCCAGGCTCGTGGGCATCGCTTCGGGAATTCCCAGAGAAAGCGCGACGAGAACCGCGAAGGTCACGATCCACAGGGCGGCGTAGAACTTCCACCCCAGCTTGAACAGCTTCAAGGCGCCCGCGGGCGACATGCTGCCCAGCCCATGCAGCAGCGAGCAGATCAGGTAAGGATAGACCGCCACCTCGAGCATGAGCACGTAGGCCTTGCCCACCGGACGAAACACATGCGCATAGTCGCCCAGGAACAAGCCGGTCAGGATGCCCAGCGCCCCAGCAGCCGCGACGGGCCACACCGACAGCGCTGCGGGTGATTTGCCCGCCATGGAGGTGTCCACCGATGGACCCATATCCGCGCGCCTGCGTGCTTCGCGGGCCGGAGCGCTACGCCCCTCGCGAGTCGAAGTCGACCCGCACCGGCGCAGTGTCGTAGATGATCGTCACCCCGTCGAACTTGTCACCGTCCTTGCTCAACTCGAAAACATCGACGCCCTCGATTGTGGCCGGTTCACCGCTTTCGACCGTGCGCGTGCAGGCAAGGCGGATCGCCGCCCGAAGCGGCTCGGAAGTGCCGATGAAGATCGTCTTGATCACAATCGAACGAGCGCTCGTCACCTGCATGACCTAGGCATAGAAGTCGCGCGCGAGCTGCCTGCGGGGAATCGGTGAAGTGGCGCTCGCGTCGTCGGAGAAGGGTTCGAGCCGTGCGTCGATATCACCATGTTGCTGGGCGGTCACGTACTTGCGGCACATGTCTTCGACCTTGACCGACTCGTTCCTCGTCATTTCAGCGCCTTTCTCGGGTCGGTTGGACCATAAAAGATGGGAAATACAACGGGCATTCGGGGAGTATGGCTGACGCCGGGAGCAGCCGTCAATCGCCGAGCTTGGGCCGGCATGGGTCGCGATTTGCCG
>LBIU01000773.1 GCA_000987445.1 Candidatus Accumulibacter adiacens
CCGTTTACGCAGGGATCCTGCCCATGGAAGTGGTCGATCTGCTCATCGAGGCACGCTGGATCGTGCCCGTCGAACCCGCTGAGGTGGTCCTCGAAAATCACGCCGTAGCGGTCGACGATGGCCGCATCGTCGCCGTCCTGCCGCAGAATGAGGCAGCGACCCGCTTTTCGGCAAGGAGCCACAAGCGGCTGGAACAACACGTGCTGCTTCCGGGCCTGGTCAATCTACATACCCACGCGGCAATGAGCTTGCTGCGCGGTCTGGCCGATGACCTGCCACTCATGGAGTGGCTGCAGCATCACATCTGGCCGGCCGAGGCACAGCACGTCTCGGAGCAGTTTGTCTATGACGGTACGCGGCTGGCCTGTGCCGAAATGCTGCGCGGCGGGATCACCTGTTTCAACGACATGTACTTTTTCCCCGGCGCCGCGGCGGATGCGGTGCTGGCATCGGGGATTCGCGCCGCAATCGGGCTGATCACGGTCGACTTTCCGAGCAACTACGCGACCGACACGGACGACTATCTGGCCAAAGGGCTTGCCGCCCGCGACCAACGGCTGGACGAGCCGCTGTTGTCCTTCTGCCTGGCGCCACATGCGCCGTATACCGTCAGCGACGCCGGCTTTGCCAAGGTATTGACGCTTGCCGAGCAGCTGGAACTGCCGATACACCTGCATCTGCATGAAACGGTCCAGGAAATTGACGAGAGCGTACAGCGCTTCGGAATGCGCCCCCTTGAGCGCCTCCGTCGTCTGGGATTGTTGAGCCCGGCGTTGATCGCGGTGCACGGCGTGCACCTCGATGCGCACGACATCGAATTGCTCGCCCAGCACGGGTGTTCGCTCGCCCACTGCCCCAGCTCCAACCTCAAACTTGCCAGCGGCATTGCTCCGGTTAGCGCACTGGTAGGCAAGGGCGTCAACATCGGTCTGGGTACCGACGGTGCGGCCAGCAACAACCGCCTCGACCTCTTGCAGGAGATGCGCCTCGCCGCATTGCTCGCCAAGGAGCAGAGTGGCCGCGCCGACGCCTTGAATGCCCATCAAGTGCTGCACATGGCGACGCTCGCTGGCGCCAGAGCATTGGGTCTCGACGCGCAGATAGGCTCGATCACGCCTGGCAAGGCGGCCGATCTGTGCGCCGTCGCGCTCGATGACCTTTTGCTTGCGCCTTGTTATCAGCCCGTTTCACATCTCACCTACGCGGTAGGCCGAGAGCATGTTTCTGCGGTGTGGGTCGCTGGTCGCATGCGCGTCGAGAACGGGCAACTACTTGAAAGCAACGAAACTGGATTGATAAAGCTGGCGCTCTTGTGGCAAAATAAAATCCGTCCGTGACGAGTTCAGTGAACAACGAGGCATAACAGGCCATGCGGACCCGCTCCGCAGCCTTCAATTAACGAGGGAAACCTAGATGAAAAGAATTGCAACAACGAGCACCATCGTGGCCGCGTTCGCTGCCGCCACTCTCGGCTTCGGCGCCTCGCTGGCTCAAGCACAGACTTCGATTCCCCTGGATCGCGTGTATGTGATCGACTCCCGCGGTGAAGTCGCGATGAGCGGTGCCGGCCTTTGCTGGCGCACCGGATTCTGGACTCCTGCGGGCGCTGCCAAGGACCCGGCTGGCTGCCAGTGCGACAAGGACCTGCTGCCGAAGGAAGTCTGCGAGCCGCCAATGGCTAAGGCGCCGATGGCCAAGCCGTCCGGTGACAAGGTGACCGTCGCCGCCGACGCGCTGTTCGA
>LBIU01000774.1 GCA_000987445.1 Candidatus Accumulibacter adiacens
TGCGTCGAGCGCGCCCAGCTTGATCCCAAGAGCAAGGGGAGCGACGCCTTCAAGGCCTCCATGCCGCTGGCTCTGGTACGCTCGCAGGCGGCACGCTGCAATCAGCTGAAGTGGTTGGCGTTTCGCTACGGGTTGGCGGCAGAAGACATCTGGCAGTCGCTCGGCGCGACCTATCTGGCCGCCGAAGCTGCGGCCAACGCACCGAAGCCGCTGCAGCTCTATCCTGGCCGGCAAGGGCTGTGCACCGTGGCTCAGCAATACCTGCACGCGATCGTCTTCTTTGCGTCTTCGATGGATAGCTTGATGCCCTTGCAGATCGAACTGGCCGACCGCCTGATTGGCCATTTCCTGCCGCACTTCGTGCTCCTGCCCGATTGCCGGCCGGACAGCGTCTATTGGGTCGATGCGCTCGCCGGCGCGGCACCGATGCGTTTGGCCCGTCACCCGGGCATGAGCAGGCGCGGCTTGCGCTTCTTCTCGGCGGGAACGGCGCTGGCCGCTCTCGAAGAGCTCCTGCATCGGGTCGAGCACGGCGAAATTCCGTCCGAAGTCAATCTTGGCGGCGAGTATGCGCAACGTGCGCTGTTGCCGGTGCTCCGCCATCTGCGTCTGTATTGGGCCAAGAACCCGCCGCAGCGCCGCCATACGCGGCATGCGGTGAAGACGCGAATGCTCGTGCTGTATGGCTTTGATGACAGCTACTCACTGTTCTCGGGAGCCGTGCCGCGCCAGGAAAACGAAGTGGCGATGGACAGTTGGGTGGTCGAGAACGTCAGCCTGGGAGGATTTCGCGCGCAAATGGGCGATGGGGGAAGCGCGCACATCAACATCGGCACACTGCTGAGCGTTCAGCCTGAGGGCGGTGAGAACTGGATGCTGGGCGTCGCCAGGCGTTTCACCAGGCAGGGCGCAGACGGTGGCAGCCTGGGCGTACAGGTCCTTTCCCGGCAGGCGCAGAGCATCGAACTGCGGCCGCGACGCAGCGGCTTCTCGGCGGCGGTGGCCATCCCGGGTATCTGGTTGCAGGACGCTGGTGATGCCGGCATCCTGCGCATCGTCTTGCCGCTGGCGGGCTTCAATGTTCGTGAAACGCTGGAATTCAGCCATCAGGGCCAGCGTCGGATG
>LBIU01000775.1 GCA_000987445.1 Candidatus Accumulibacter adiacens
CGGCTGTTGATACCACTGATGGTGCTGGTCGCGGGCTACGTGCTCTGGGCGGGGGCGCACCGGCCAGGCGGCGCCTTCCAGGCCGGCGCGGTGCTGGCCGGCGCGGGCGTGCTGCTGCACCTGGCTGGCCTGCTGCCGCCCTGGGCATCGCCCGGACGCGCCTTGCGCGTCGGGCTTGCCTTCGGCTTGTTGATCTTTATCGCCGTCGCCGCGACGCTCATGCTGCAAGGCACCCTGCTGCAGTATCCGCCCGCCTGGGCCGGCGCCCTGATCCTGCTCATCGAAGCGAGCCTGACTGTTTCGCTTGCGCTCGTCCTCGCCGGGCTATACCTGGCGCTGACCGACGCCAGCCTTCGGCAATGAACACCGCCCTGCTCTACGCCCTTGCCGGCGCTGCGCTGTTCGTCGTCGGAGTAGCCGCTCTGATCCTGCAGGCGCATCTGCTGCGCAAGATTCTCGCCTTCAACGTCATGGGCAGCGGTGTGTTCCTGGTGCTGGTGGGCCTGGGTCAGCGCTCCGGTGTGCCCGACCCGGTGCCGCAGGCGATGGTGCTGACCGGCATCGTCGTCGCCCTTGCCGCTACCGCCCTGGCCTTGTCCCTGGCACGTCGACTGCTCGACTTGCAGGGTGAAATGCGACTGCCGGAAGAAGCGATCGTCAGAGACCGGCTGGATGTTTGACCCCGTCCCATGGCTGATTCTCCTGCCGCTGAGCTGGGCAACGCTGGCCTTCGTGCAAGGACCAGGGCGTGGTGGCCGGCTGGCGCTAGTGGGGCTGGCACTGCAAATCGCCCTGGGCGTGACGCTGGCGCAGCAGATCGTCAGCGGCGGCGCACGGCTGCTCGCCGTCGGCGGCTGGGGTGCGCCGCTGGGCATCGATCTTGCGGTCGATGGGCTGAGCATGGTGATGCTCTTGCTCACCCCGGGGGTAGCCTTGCCGCTCGCTTTCTATGCGCGCGCCTACTTCGCCGAACATGCCGGCTCGCAGCGCTACTTCTGGCCACTCACCGGCTATCTGCTGGCGGCCATGAACGCGCTCTTCCTGTCTGCCGATGTATTCAATATCTACGTCACCCTGGAGCTGCTCAGCCTGGCTGCGGTGGGGCTGCTTGCGCTGCCCGGCGGTGCGGGACCGATTTCGGCGGCGATGCGCTACCTGTTGGCCACCCTGCTCGGCTCCGCGGCCTATCTCCTGGGGGTCGCACTTCTCTATGGCGTGTATGGCAGTGTGTCGCTGCCAGTACTGTCCTCCCTGATCCTTGTCGACGCACCCCTTGCAGTGTCGCTGGCGGCGGCACTGATGCTGCTCGGTCTGATGCTCAAGACGGCGCTCTTCCCCTTCCATTTCTGGCTGCCGCCGGCCCACGGCGGTGCGCCGGCGCCAGTGTCCGCGCTGCTCTCGGCGCTGGTGATCAAGGCCTCGTTCTACCTCATCCTGCGACTGTGGTTCGATGTCTTTGCACCGATCACCAGCGCCGCGACGGCGCAGCTGGTCGGTGCTCTGGGCGCCGGCGCGGTCCTCTGGGGTTCTCTCCTGGCGCTGCGGCAGACGCAGCTGAAAATGCTGGTCGCCTACTCCACCGTCGCCCAGGTGGGTTATCTCTTTCTGCTCCTGCCGCTGGCCACGGGGACCTCCGCGGCGGTGACCACGAGCGCCTGGCAAGGCGGTGTGCTGCACGTGGTCGCGCACGGGCTGGCGAAGGCGGCGATGTTCGCCGCGGTCGGGGCGATGATCGCGGCCACCGGGCGCAATGAGATCGCCGGCATTGCCGGCGTTGCGACGCGCCTGCCACTGACCCTGTTCAGCTTCGCACTGGCCGGCGTGACCATCATGGGCCTGCCCCCGTCGGGTGGCTTTGCTGCGAAATGGCTGCTGCTGGGCGCGGCGCTGGCCAGCGGACAATGGTGGTGGATCGCGGTGATGGTGGCGGGCGGCCTGCTGTCGGCGGCCTACGTCTTCAAGGTCCTGCGTCAGGCCTTTCTGCCGGCCGAGGCGACAAGCGATTTCAAGGTCTTGCCGCGAATGCTGGAATGGCCGCCTTTCCTGCTCGCCCTGGCCAGCCTGCTGCTGGGATTGACCGCCGGCGAGCTGGTGTTGCCCCTGTTGGACGCACCATGAGTCTCTACGCAGCCCTCCCCTTGCTGGTACTCGCCAGCTCGCTGCTCTCGGGGTTGATCGTTTTCTTCATCCCCGAAGAAAGGCATCGCCTGCGCAGCACGATCAACCTGCTCGGCGCCAGCCTGAAACTGATCCTTGTTGCCTACATGCTGCGCGGCGTATTGCACGGCGAGGAATTCGCCCTTCGTTATTCCGTCCTGCCCAATCTCGATCTGCTGTTGGTTGCCGATGCGCTGGCCATGCTCTTTCTCACCCTGTCGGCGGCGTTGTGGTTCCTGACCACGCTCTACGCCATTGGCTACCTCGAGGGCTCGCCGCGGCGCAGCCG
>LBIU01000776.1 GCA_000987445.1 Candidatus Accumulibacter adiacens
GCGCGCCTACTTGCTGAGCAGCCGCATCCCCCGCTCCAGACCGTCGAGCGTCAGTGGAAACATCCGTCCGCCCATGAGGTTGTGGATCAGCGAGGTCGATTGCCGGTACTGCCAGGCGTGTTCCGACTCGGGGTTGAGCCAGATCGCGTGTGGCCAGGTGTCGGTCAGGCGGCGCAGCCAGATGGCGCCGGGTTCGGCGTTGTTGTATTCGACGCTGCCCCAGGGTTGCAGAAGCTCGTAGGGGCTCATCGCCGCGTCGCCGACGAAGATCAGCTTGTAGTCATTGCCGTACTTGTGCAGCACGTCATGGGTGTCGATGCGTTCGCTGTGCCGGCGGCGATTGTCCTTCCACAGGTATTCGTAGACGCAATTGTGGAAATAGTAGTACTCGAGGTGCTTGAACTCGCTGTGGCAGGCCGAGAAGAGTTCTTCGCAGACGCGGATGTGATCGTCCATCGAGCCGCCGATATCGAGAAACAGCAGCACCTTGACGGCGTTGTGACGCTCGGGACGCAGCCGCAGGTCGAGCCAGCCGGCGTTGCGCGCGGTGCCGGCGATGGTGCCTTCGAGATCGAGTTCCTCAGGCGCCCCCTGGCGGGCAAAGCGACGCAGGCGGCGCAGGGCGATCTTGATGTTGCGCGTACCCAGCTCGATGCTGTCGTCGAGGTTGCGGTATTCGCGCTTTTCCCAGACTTTGACCGCCGAGCGGTTCTCGCTCTTGCCGCCGACGCGAATCCCTTCGGGATGCGTGCCGCCGTGCCCGAAGGGCGAAGTGCCGCCCGTACCGATCCACTTGCTGCCGCCGGAGTGGCGTTCCTTCTGCTCGGCGAGACGTTTCTTGAAAGTCTCCATCAGCTCGTCCCAGCCGAGCTTTTCGAGCTTGGCGCGTTCGGCGTCGGTGAGGTGTTTCTTCACCGCCTGCCGCAACCACTCTTCGGGGATCAGCGCTTCCATACCGGGCAGCGCTTCGACGCCCTTGAAGTACTCACCGAAGGCACGGTCGAACTTGTCGAAGTGGGTCTCGTCCTTGACCAGAACGGCGCGCGAGAGGACATAGAAATCGTCGAGGCTGTGCTCGATGACATGCTGCTGAAGCGCTTCGAGCAAGGCCAGGAACTCCTTGATCGACACGGGCAGGCGATTCGCCTTGAGATGAAGAAAGAAATCGATCAGCATCGTCGCTCGCGCCTATTTCATTCGCGCAGCGCCGCTCAGCGGTTCTGGCGGGCCATGAAAATCAGCCGCTCGAAGAGATGCACATCCTGCTCGTTCTTGAGCAAGGCCCCGTGCAGGGGCGGGATGGCGCTCTTGTTGTCCTTGCTGCGCAGCGCTTCCGGCGGGATGTCTTCCGCCAGCAGCAGCTTCAGCCAGTCGAGCAGTTCCGAGGTCGAGGGCTTCTTCTTGAGGCCGGGAATTTCACGCAGATCGAAGAACACTTCCAGCGCTTCGCGCAGCAGCGCCGGCTTCAGGCCCGGGAAATGGACGTCGACGATACGCTTCATGGTCTCCTTGTCAGGGAACTTGATGTAGTGGAAGAAGCAGCGCCGCAGGAACGCGTCGGGAAGTTCCTTTTCATTGTTCGAGGTGATGAACACCGCCGGCCGGTGGCGGGCACGAACGTTCTGGCGCGTCTCGTAGACGAAGAACTCCATGCGGTCGAGTTCGCGCAGCAGGTCGTTGGGGAACTCGATGTCGGCCTTGTCGATCTCGTCGATCAGCACCACCGACGGCGTTTCGCATTCGAAGGCCTGCCACAGCACGCCCTTGAGAATGTAGCTAGCGATATCGGCGACCTTGGCCTCGCCGAGCTGCGAGTCGCGCAGACGCGAAACGGCATCGTATTCGTAGAGCCCCTGCTGCGCCTTGGTCGTTGACTTGATGTGCCACTGGAAGAGCGGCCGCCCGAGCGAGGCAGCGACCTCCTCGGCGAGCATGGTCTTGCCGGTGCCCGGCTCACCCTTGATCAGCAGCGGTCGCTGCAGCGTGACGGCGGCATTGACCGCCAGCGTCAGGTCACCCGTGGTGACGTATTTGTCGGAGCCGGAAAAGCGCATGGGGGATATTCCTCGCGAA
>LBIU01000777.1 GCA_000987445.1 Candidatus Accumulibacter adiacens
ATTGTCTGGATTGGCCAGGAAGCCGATTCCTGCACCAGAGCCACAACAACAGGCGCCACAAGGATTGGCCAGGAAGCCGATTCCTGCACCAGAGCCACAACAACAGGCGCCACAAGTCTCGACACAGGCGCCGACAATCGAGACGAGGCAGCGCGTGCAGACCAAGACGCCAGGACTTGCTGACGGCGGCATGGCTCGCCACAGGTTTGAAGGTAAGGGCGGGCCGCGTGACGACCAGATTCCGGTCACTGTTGCGGGCGAGAAAATCAAGGTTAGCGACGGTGAAGAGGCGGTAATATTACCAGCCAAGACCGCGCAGAACCCGCAGGCAATCGCCGCGATTGGGAGTGTGATCGAGCAGAGCAACGACGGTCGCAAGCCGGCTATGGGGATGTCTGAGGGCGGGAAGTATGCAGCAGGAGCAACGGGAAGCTTCCATGGTGGCGCGTCCGGCGCATGGGAAGATCCAAATCGGTTTGCTCACGCGCTTTCGGCCAGCCCAAACAATCAAGCCATTGCATCGCTGTATGCCAAAGAAGCGGAACGGCTGAAGGGGTTTGATGTTACAGAGGCAGCGCAAGCTGTCGGCGGGCTTCCCGTCGAGAAACAACAAGCTGTCGGCATGTCTCAGTCCGTACAACCAGCGCAAATCCAGCAAACGCCTGTAACTTCAGCGCAGGCAGATCGAGAAATTGGCGTGCCTGAATACCTGCCAGCCAGACAAGCCATCGCGGCATCGCCAGAGCAACCGGCACCAGACAACAAGCCACGCGACCGCCACGGCAACGACATGACGCAGACCCTTGCACTGCGCGACGAACTGAACCGCGCCAGGGCAGATCGAGCATGGCAGAACGTGAATTCACCCACCGAAGGCTACCGGCAGCAGGGCATGGCGCAGCTTCAGGCGTTGGCGCAAATCGGCGCGCTCGATACGGAGTCAATGCGGCGTCTCGGAATGAAGCAACAGAACGACGCAAACATTCCCGGTGCCGACAGAGAGTTGAAGGGCCAGGCTATTGCCCAAGGTGGATTGGCGATGCAGCAGGCGCAGGAATTGAATGCACTGTACCAAGCCCATAATGCCGAGCAGAACCCTGAAAAACGTTCGATGATTGCAGAGCAGATTCGCGTGCGGACCGGGAAAGATAAGCCAGCCAAGTACAAGACAGCCATTCTCGGTGGCGCAAAGACGTTTGACGGAACAGAAGCAGATCGCGGCTATGTCGTCAATGAGCAAACCGGCGAAATGATGCCAATGGGGATGATAGGTGCGCCGGCGCAGACAACCAATCAAGAAGTTCCGCCAGCCGGCGAGCGCAAAATAGGCCAGACCTACAAAACGCCACAAGGGCCAATGATTTGGCGCGGCAATGGCTGGGAAAAAGCGGCGTAAAATAGGCAGTAAATGGGCAGTCGTCACTGAGAGAGAAAATGGCAAAATTGCTATCTGATGCTGAAGTGTTTGGTTCCGCAAAACCTGCGG
>LBIU01000778.1 GCA_000987445.1 Candidatus Accumulibacter adiacens
CTAACCGCACCCTGCACGCCGGGCAGAAAGGAGGGCAGGACCGTTGGGAAACTGAGTGGGCGATTGCGGGTGAAGTAGTGCGGTTTGAGACGGGCATCTTCCAGTGACTCTGATTGAAACAAATGCTTGGCCAGCAGAGAAATCGCTTCCGCATATTGAAGGGCTGGCGAAGCGATCGGCAATAACTGCCACTGGCCGAAACGGCGCTGTTGCCATTGATCGTCGCTCGGGCGCCAATTGTGGTCTGCTGCGTCGATCGGGAGCGTGCGAATCATTTCAGCGGATAGGCCATATTGGTTTGAGTCAAGAAGTGCAGCAAGTCCGCTGGCGGCGTGTCCAAGGTTTGCAGCCGGCCAATGGGTCGGAAGTCATCGAACAGCGATGGTACTTCCGGGCTTGATGCAAAAACAAAGCCATCAAAGGATGAGGTGCCGGTCTCGAAATCGGATGACACTTCGACGCGATAGTCGGCAGCGAGCAGGGCTGCGACGACGTCGTCATGAAGTTTCTGAGAGTGTGTAGACACGCAAAGATAGTCGATGATTCGGCTGCGAAAGCTTGCACAACATCCCTCGAGCATCTCGAGTTCATAGCCCTGTATATCGGCGTGCAGAATGTCGAGCCGTGGCAGGGCGTTGTGCCGCATGTAGTTGTCGACCTGGAATTGGCCGCGTCCAACGAAGGCGTGCTCGAAGCTTGCGGTCAAACCATTGCGCGCAAAGTTCTTGCGCCCGACGTCGAGATTCTTCGCTTCCGGTTCGACCAGGTGGACGCTCGCCTCGGGAAGTGCCGCTTTCAGCCACATCGAGTAATGGCCCCAATAGGCGCCCAGCTCCAGCATCGTGGGTGCCGTCTCCCTCGGCGCACTGGTCAGCACATGGACCAACTGCTGGAAGACAAACTCCTCCAGCGGCTCGTGCACGCCGCGATTGATCAAGAGGATATTGTTGAAATCCGCGTAATAGGTGTCCGGCCCCGATGCCGGAACCAGTAATCCATTGTGCAGATAGACTTGGTCGCCCAGCAGGGTGCCGGCACTCGGATGTCTTCGTATCAACAGGTTCAGGGGGTCGGCAATGATCTCGCGAAATCGTCCGAGAAAATCCGCGGCGCTTGCTTTGTCTACCATATCGATCAGCTCCAAGGAGTGGCACGGTTGGGGTGAGGGGTCAAGTGTCGAATCACCGGGGCGTCCGCCGCTTGGCAGTGGCGGGCTCGAGCCATTCTGGTCGTCGTTCAGGGAAGA
>LBIU01000779.1 GCA_000987445.1 Candidatus Accumulibacter adiacens
GAGCTGGGCAGGGCCAGGGCGTAGCCTTGTACTCGTGACATGGGCATCTGCCGAAGCGCTTGTAGCCAGCCTGCAGGGGAAGGTATCCGGCTCGGCGAGAATTGCCGAGCGCCACGGCCGGCACGCACCCCAACGTCATTGCGAGGAAATCCCTTGCGCTTGCTCGCGATGACGCCCAGACCGACTTGCTGCTGGATTCTTGACCAAGCGTCAGCAGCGTCAAAGCATCGTCGGGCGCTGGCGCTGCGCGGTCTCAGGTGTTCTATGCGGCGTGCAACACGACACGGGCAACAGAGAACGAGGGTTCCTCGCTTGCTGCGAAAACAACTGTACATACGTACAGTTTAGAGTTACTCTTTGTCCAGTGGCAGCGGATTTCGATTGGACGTTATGGAGGAGTGACTGACCATGAATCGCATTCAGAAGTTGTTTGAGCAGATCGCAGGTGTCTATCAGGCCGAGACTCGTCGCTGGGCTATTGCGCAGGAGATCTTCACCGCGCCACGGGTGGACGTTTCGGCTCTGCAGAAACCTGCCTGCTGGCGCAGGAAGTCCCGGATTTATGGTGCTCGGCGATAGCTGCGGCGCGGCTCGTGGCGCGTTCAGGCAGCTGCTGCTGCGCCCTGCTCAGTGCTTCATCGTGGCGTGTTCGGGAGGGTTCTCGGCTTTCATGACCGTTTGCGGTTTCTTGACCGGGGCGTCGATCTCCTTGGTGCTGCCGTCATCGAAGCGCAGGGTGAGCGCTACGCTGTCGCCTTCTTGCAGCGGCTGTTGCAGCTCGAACAGCATGATGTGGTAGCCGCCGGGCTTGAGTTCGGTCTGCGCCGCGGCCTTGATTTCGATCGCCTCGACCTGGCGCATACGCATCATGCCCTGATCGTTGAGATGGGTGTGCAGCTCGCTTCTCTTGGCGACCGGGCTTTCTGCCTTGACCAGCTTGCGGTCGCTGCTGCTGCCGTTGCTGATGGTCATGAAGGCGGCGCTGTTTGGCGTTCCCGGCGGCACCATGCGCACGTAGCTGCCGACGATGCTCAGATCGGCTTCGCCGGCCAGGGTGGGCAAGGGCAGGGCGATTGCCGTGAGTGCGGCGGCAAGGATTCCGAGGGTGGGATGCAGGTGCATGGCGGGGATGTCTCCTGTCGGTCAGTGGTTGCGTGGGGTGTCGCGGGCTTCATCTCGCAGCGAG
>LBIU01000780.1 GCA_000987445.1 Candidatus Accumulibacter adiacens
CTCTGGCGGCTTTCCTCGCCTCAAAATGCGTGAAAGCGTCACGGATCTGCTCGCGCAGCTGATCGTCGTCCCAGGGCTTGGTCAAGAATTTGTAGATGGCGCCGCGATTGACCGCGTCAGTGACCGTCTGCAAATCGGTGTAGCCGGAGAGCACGATGCGGACGGTGTTCGGGTGCAGTTCCTTGACCCGGCCGAGAAATTCGGTGCCGCTGGTCTTCGGCATGCGCTGATCGGAGATGATGACCTGCACCTCGTTGAGCGCCAACAGTTCCAGACCCTCGACGGCGCTCCCGGCCGTCAGGATGCGGTAGCGATCGCGCCGCAACACACGTCTCAGCGCGGCGAGGATGCTCGGCTCGTCATCCACCAGCAGCAGGGTTCGCACTGCGTCGCTGGGCGTCGGGTCGCCGAGCGGCAATGAGCGCCCGCTGCGCAGCAGGTCGGCGAGCTCGTCGACCGGGAGTGGGCGGCTGAAGTAATAGCCCTGCATCTCGTCGCAGTGGTGCCGGTGCAGATAGCGGAGTTGTGCCTCGGTTTCCACGCCTTCCGCCACTACCCTGCGCTTCAGGCTGTGAGCGAGGGAAATCACCGCCACAGCGATGGCCGCTTCGTCGGGTTCGGTCGTGATGTCACGGACGAAGGACTGATCGATCTTCAGGGTATCGATGGGAAACCGTTTCAGGTAGTTCAAACTGGAATAGCCGGTACCGAAATCGTCCAGCGACAGGCGCACGCCGATCCGCTTGAGCTCGCGCAGGATGCCCACGGTCCGCTCCGGATTCCGCATCACCGCGCTTTCCGTCACTTCCAGCTCCAGGCCGCTGGCCACGATCCCGCTCCGCTGCAATGCCTGCGCTACCAGCTTGGGCAGGTCGTCCTGCTCGAACTGCCGCGCCGACAGGTTAACCGCGACGCTGATGTCGGGCAGTCCATCGTTCTGCCAGGCTTTCAACTGCGCGCAGGCGGTCTCGATGACCCATTGGCCGATCGGTATGATGAGCCCGGTTTCCTCGGCCAAAGGGATGAATTCGGCGGGAGACACCATGCCCAGCAGCGGATGGCGCCAGCGAACAAGCGCCTCGGCGCCCACCACCTGGCCGCGCTGCAATTCCACCTTGGGTTGATACACCAGCTCCAGTTCGTCGCGCTCCAGGGCGCGACGCAGCCCGGTTTCCAGTTCCAGGCGCTGCAGGGTACGCGCATTCATCTCCGGCGTGTAGAACTGCGAGATATTGCGCCCGAGTTCCTTGGCACGGTACATGGCGACATCGGCGTTTTGCAGCAAGGTCTCC
>LBIU01000781.1 GCA_000987445.1 Candidatus Accumulibacter adiacens
CAGCGCCTGTTCGTCAGCGACAACGGCGTCATCGCCCAGTCCGGCCAGAGCCTGCAGTTCATTCGCGACGGCGCAGGCCGTATCGCCCGCGTGGTGGCGCCCGATGGCACCATCCTGGTCTATCAATACGACGCCGAGGGAAATCTCGCCACCGTGCGCAACCTGAGCACCGGCGTGGGCAGCCGTCTCACCTACGAGGAGGACGCAAACACCGGCGACCGCCTGGTCGGCGTGCTCGGCATCGGCCAGCCCGGCGTCAGCATTGCCTACCTGGAAGATGGCAGCGTGCGGGTCGAACCGATAGCGGACGACCTGGGCGGTGCCGCCGAGTACACCGGCCGCACCGTCACCGGCAGTCTGGCCGCAGACGAGACCGACATCTACGCCTTCAACGTGCGCGCCAGCGAGATCGCCGGCACCGCCGGCGGCATGCTCATCCTGCGCGTCGCCGCCGAAGGCGAGTCCGGCTTCGACCCGGCCGACCCAGAGGTGCCGGGCCTCTCTCCCCTGTCCGTACAGCGCCAGGGCGGCCAGGTGGTGGCCCTCTACGGCGTTACCCGGGAAGGCCTGTATCAGCTCCGCCTCCAGGGCCAGGGTGGGACCGCCGGTAACTACAGCATCAGCCTCTCCGCCGGTGGCGACCTCAACCTGGACGGTGTCATCGACGGCCTGGACAGCGCCCTGACGACCGCCGCAGGTCCCGGCACGGACATCGACGGCGACGGTCTCGCCGACCGCAACGACATGCAGATCCTGTATGCAAACTTCGGCTTTACAGCGAATCTCGGCCCACAGATTGCCGCCGTGTTGCCCGATGTGCTCACCCACGAAGCACTGCCGGTGACTGTAGACCTTTCTAGCATTGCGACCGACCCGGACGGCGATGCGGTGTTCTACCGCATCGTTTCCGCTAGCCACGGCAGCGCAGTGCTGACTCCTGACGGTCACAGCGTCCTGTTCACCCCCACCGACGGCTACACCGGCTCAGCCGGCTTCGAGATCATGGCCGACGATGGCTTCAGCAGCTCTCCGCTGACCCTGCTGGAGGTGGATGTCAGCGACGCGCCGCTGCTGGCCATCGACTTCAATCTGCGCCACATGCTCGGGGAGGTGGGGGACACTGACATCATCAGCGTGATCGGCGACTTCGCCGACCAGACGGACGTGCTGCTGCCCCTGGACTACGTCGACGCCCACACACGGGACCCGGCCATCGCCTCTCTGTCGCCTCGGGGCCTGCTCACTGCCCTCAGTGACGGCAACACCGTCCTGGAGGCCGAACGTGGGTCCGTGGCTGCTGCTACCGTGGTGGGTGTTGGCGTACCGACCGAGTCGAGGCCCCTCATCTCCCGCTTCTTCGGCATTGACGCCTACCCGGACAGCGTGACCATCCTGCCAAACGGCGGCGAGCGCCAGATCGTGGTTAGCCTCGGCACCCTACAGGAGATCTTCATCGCCGAGGCCACCCATGGCACACGGTACGTGTCCGGCAACCGCGACGTGGTGACGGTCAGCGAGGACGGCCTCATCCAGGCGGTGAGCGAGGGACGCACCACCGTTACGGTCATCTACGGGCAGGCAGAAGAGGTGATGCAGATCAAGGTCCAGGCCGCGTCGAGCCACACCGGCAGCGCGGCGATTGGCGAGGAAGGGGGCATCGTGGCCAACCTCGACGGCATTCAGGTCGCCATTGGCCCCGGTCAACTCACGGGCGGCGCGGTGGTGAGCGTCGAGACCATCAAGGAGATCGATCTGCCCTTGGCCCTGCCCAGCAACCAGGAAACCGGCGAGACCACTTTTCACTATGTTGGCGCG
>LBIU01000100.1 GCA_000987445.1 Candidatus Accumulibacter adiacens
CTCCTGCGTCAGCAGGCGATCGACGTGGGTGCCGCGGAAACGATCCTGCTGCGCGACGGCATCCTCAGCGAGGGGGCCACGTCGAACATTTTCGTGGTCAAGGACGGTGTGCTGCTGGCGCCGCAGAGGGACCACCGCATGCTGGCGGGAATTACCTACGATCTGGTTCTCGAACTGGCCGCGGCGCATGCCATGCCCTTCCAGCTGCGCGATATTGCCGAGGCCGAATTGCGCGTCGCCGACGAGCTGTGGCTGACCTCTTCGACGCGCGAAGTCCTGCCGATCACCCGTCTCGACGGCCAGCCAGTCGGCACCGGCAGGCCCGGCCCGGCCGTACGCAGCATGCAGGCCTGGTACCGCGCTTACCGCCAGCAGGTGGCGCGAGACGATGAGGGTGGTGATGTTGGCGATGGCTGAAGAGCGCGACAGCCTGTTCGACTTCCCCTGCGCCTTTCCCGTCAAGATAATGGGTCTGGCCGACAGCGCCCTGGCGCAGGAGGTGCTTGCCGTCGTGCTGCGGCACGCGCCGGATTTCGACGGCGCGACGATGTGCATGCGCGCTTCGAGTGGCGGCAAGTACGTCAGCCTGACCTGCACCATCAAGGCCACCAGTCGCGCGCAGCTCGACAGCCTGTACCGGGAACTAAGCAGCCATCCGCTGGTCAAGATCGTCCTATGAGCGACGAAGTGCGGCGGTCTGCGGTGGCTGCCGCAGCTGCGCTAGCGGTGGAAGCGGACATGGAGAAGGGCGCGGCGCTGCCGGGAAGCCCTGCCCAGGCCGCGTTGTTGGTTCGCAGACTCGGCCGGGTCGACTACCCGCAGGCCTGGCAGGCGATGATCGACTTCACCGCCACGCGCAGCGAACAGACCGCCGACGAACTGTGGTGTTGCGAACACCCGCCGGTATTCACCCTCGGTCAGGCCGGCCGAGCCGAGCACTTGCTGACCGATCTCGGCATCCCTCTCGTGAACAGTGATCGCGGCGGCCAGATTACCTATCACGGACCTGGCCAGGTGGTGATCTACGTCCTGCTCGACCTAGGCCGCCGCCAGCTGAAAGTGCGCCAGCTGGTCAGCGCCATCGAGCAGGCGGTGATTGAGCTGCTCGCTGCGCACGGCGTGCAGGCCGAAAGGCATGCGGGCGCGCCGGGCGTCTATGTGGGTGCGGCCAAAGTGGCGGCGCTCGGTTTGCGCGTGCGCAGGAGTCATAGCTATCACGGCGTCAGCCTGAACGTGGACATGGATCTGTCACCTTTTGCGGCGATCAATCCCTGCGGCTACCCCGGTCTGGCGGTCACTCAGACGCGGGACCTCGGCATTTCGCTGACCCCGTCGCAAGCCGCGACGGCGCTGGCTGAGCATCTGGCAGTACAACTGGAGCGCAGGTAACGATGAGCAATCAGAATCACGATCAGGACCAGGCTCGCGGCGCCGGCAAGCCGACAGCCCGCGTCGCCGGTGTCAAGGAGCGGGGCGAGCTGAAGACGGCGCGGATTCCGATCAAGATCGTTCCGCAGGCGCCGCAGCGCAAGCCGGACTGGATTCGCGTCAAGGCCGGCAATGCCACGGGTCGCTTTGGCGAGATCAAGAAGATGCTGCGCGAGCAGAAGCTGCACACCGTCTGCGAAGAGGCCGCTTGCCCGAACATCGGCGAATGCTTTGGTCGCGGCACGGCCACCTTCATGATCCTTGGTGACGTCTGTACGCGGCGTTGTCCGTTCTGCGACGTCGGCCATGGCAAGCCGCTGCCGCCGGATATCGACGAGCCTGCGCACCTGGCGGACAGCGTCGCCCGCCTGCAGCTGCGCTACGTGGTGATCACCAGCGTCGATCGCGACGACCTGCGCGACGGCGGCGCGCAGCATTTCGTCGATGTGATCAGCGCCGTGCGTCGCAGCTCGCCGACGACGACCATCGAAACCCTGGTCCCGGACTTTCGCGGGCGCATGGAGATCGCGCTCGAAGTGCTCGGCAGCTCCTTGCCCGATGTCCTCAACCACAACATGGAAACCGTGCCGCGGCTCTACCGGCAGGCGCGTCCGGGTGCCGATTACGCGCATTCGTTGGCCTTCATGAAAGGCTTCAAGGCGCGTTACCCGCAGGTTCCGACCAAATCGGGATTGATGGTCGGCCTCGGCGAAACCGACGATGAGATTATCGAAGTGCTGCGCGACCTGCGCGCCAACGATGTCGAAATGCTCACCATCGGTCAGTACCTGGCGCCGTCCAGCCATCACCTGCCGGTCGCTCGCTACGTCCATCCGGACACCTTCAAGATGTACGAGCAGCAGGCCCTGGCGATGGGTTTCACCGGCGCCGCCTGCGGGCCGATGGTCCGCTCGAGCTACTGGGCGGACGTGCAGGCGGAAACTGCTGGCGTCGCCTGAACGCCGGCACCTCGCGCTTCGTTGATCGCTGGCCCGCCGCATCGGCGCCGGTCAGTTGTAGCGTATGAAGCGCGTCGGGTAGTGGGCGGTGGCCCAGGCCATGAGCAGGTACTTGGCGGTCTTGCCGACCGCCACCGCCGCCAGAATCCCCAGCGACGAGACGTCGGCCAGGGCGCAGAAGAGGAGCGCCGGGGTTTGTGGCATCGGCGAGCCGGCGATCAGCAGGACGGCCAGCAGGCCCCAGTTCTGCAGCCATTCGCTGGCGCGCTGCCAGACGTCCATGCTCACCAGTTCAGGGTAGCGGGCGACGATGAACTCCCAACCCAGGTACTGGAAGATCTCGACCAGCACCGCGGCCCCGCAGCCGCTGGCCAGTCCGCAGAGCAGGCCGAGCGTGCGCCAGCGCCGCGGCGCCAGCAGCACTGCCGGGATCAGGACGGCGATGAAGGGGAAGCTGAAGGTGATGGTGGTCACGAAGGCGATGGCCGCAACGACCAGCGAATAGTGGCGATAGCCGACGCTGCGCATGAGCAGGGCGCGTAACCACGCGGGAAGCAGGTGCGTCTTCATTTCGATCGCATTTCAGGGTCACGCCGTTTCCCGGCTGGCCGTCGGCAGGGGGCTGCTGCGATCGCTTGACGGCTTGTGCCGGCGACCGCGAGCAGGCTATCCTTACGCACTCGAGCCATTACGGGTGAGCCGCTGTCACCGCCTAGGGAAGTTGCATGCGCCATTGTGCACAAAAAGCTGGAATTGTAAGCGCTTTGCCGAGC
>LBIU01000782.1 GCA_000987445.1 Candidatus Accumulibacter adiacens
GACGGCGTCCTGGTCCCGGAGCACAGCCGGCCAACGGGCGAGATCACCGTCCTCGGGATTTTCCACGAGATTACCGAGCGCCACGCGGCCGAGGCCTGGGCGCGCAAGCTGTCACTGGTCGTCGAGCAGAATCCGGCGACGATCATCATCACCGATACCGACGGGCGTATCGAATACGTCAACGACAAGTTCGTCGAAACGACCGGCTACACGAAGGATGAGGTCATCGGACAGACGCCGGCCATCCTCAAGTCGGGGCGGACGGCAGCCTCCACCTACGCGGAATTGTGGACCAGGCTCAAGGCCGGCGACAGTTGGCACGGCGAGTTCGAGAACAAGCGTCGTGATGGCTCGCTGTATCACGAACGCGCGCTACTCGCACCGGTCGAAGACCGTCAGGGCAGAACCACCAACTACGTCGCGATCAAGGAAGACGTCAGCGAGCTGCGGCAGATGATCGACCGTCTGCACGAAAGCGAAAGCCGCTTCCGCGGCGTGGTATCGGCGATGGCCGAGGGACTGATGTTGTGGTCGCAAGCCGGCAAGCTGATATTTTCCAACCCCGCTGCCGAAGAGATTTTTGCCGACTCGGGCGAGTTCCCGGGCGGCATTCCCCTCGCCTCCGGTACCACCAGAGTGCGTGAGGATGGGACGCCTTTCGCCGCCGAAGACTGGCCCTGGGTCGTCGCCATCCGTGAAGCCTGCGAAGTGCGCGAGGTGGTGATGGGATTGCGCGCCAGCGACGCCAGCCTGCGCTGGATCTTGATCAACGCCTCCCCCTTGTGCACCGGCAACGCGACACAGGCCAACGCCGCTGTCGCGACCTTCACCGACATCACCGAGCGCAAGGCGGCACAGCAACGCGCCGAGTTTCTCGCCCATCACGATCCGCTGACCGGCTTGCCCAATCGCCTGCTCCTGCGCGACCGCCTCGAACAGGCCTTGGCGCTCGCCAGGCGATCGCACGGCCGTGTGGCCCTGATGTTCCTCGACCTTGACCGCTTCAAGACGATCAACGACTCGCTTGGCCATCCGGTCGGCGACAAGCTCCTGCAGGCCGTCGTCGCCCGGCTCACGACCTGTGTTCGCGAATCGGACACCATCAGCCGACAGGGCGGCGACGAGTTCGTGATCGTCCTCAGAGACGCCCGCGACAGCGAGTCGGT
>LBIU01000783.1 GCA_000987445.1 Candidatus Accumulibacter adiacens
CATAGCGCGTTGCAGTTGCCACTTCCTCGTCGGTAAGTGCGGAAAAATCGAGGGCGCCACATTGCCACAAGCTCTGCAATCCCGCCAGGCCCATCACAACACGCCCATCGACGGCGTTTCTCTCGTCTTTCTCGTGCGGCAAATGCGGAGAGAAGTCCCTCCACGCAGCTTCACGGCCACGACGCGCGGCACCGGCAACGCGCTCTCCCCATTCGTCCTCCACTGCGGACCAATTTTGCGGGCTATATTGGGCCACTGAAGATCCGCCCGCCAAACGGGCGAAAACGGCCAGAGACTGCGGATGCGCTCCTCGCCTTAGTTCGGCCAAGTGTCACCAGCACCACCAGTGATCGCGCATCCTTCGGCGCCAGTCGGCGACGCTGTGCCACTTTCTCCGCCACCACCATCGATTGCCAAGATAGCGTTTCTTGTACCAGACGCGACGTAGAGGCAGCAGGAATTTGCCGCCCATCAGCCTTCCCAGGCAAACGAGCAACGGCCGACTTGCCGAAACGCTTCGCAGCAGACGCCAAAATAAACCTGAGCGCAGCCACTCGGCCTTGGAGTCGATTAGCATAAACGCCATTTCCAGCGCGAGCCTACGATCTGGCAGCGCCCGGGCGCCGACTAGATCGGTCAGCAACCAGCTCAGATCAATGATGGCGACCGGCACGATTGCGCCATGGTTTATGACCTGCACAAAGGGCTCGCTCTGATATTCAGTTCGGTGTTCTGCGACGCGCGCCCAGAACAAGCCACGCCGAAGCGCAGCGTGCCGCGCACACTCGTCAACGATGAGCGCTTTTTCGGTTTCACCGTAGAAGCCCTCCCACAATCCCTCTCGCTCGCACTTTTCGAGCAGCGACAAGCCTTCGAGCGCCACTCCGACGAAGTTCTCAGCGAGCACTTCCGATGACAGCAATTCTTGCAGGCACGCGAGCATCGAATCGAGGAGCCAGACGTAGCGCTGCGAGATGAATGCTCGGTCGATCAGCGGCGGCTGCTTGAGATAGGCCAGTAGTCCACGCAACATTTCTCCGGCCGTCTCGGGGGTCAGGCCGCTCGCCAGCAACTCCGGCAGGCCATGCGGCAGGTCAAGCGTTTCGCGGCGCACCTCGCCACATCCAGGAAGGGAA
>LBIU01000784.1 GCA_000987445.1 Candidatus Accumulibacter adiacens
GAAGGACCGGCGAGTTCGGCCAGACGCTCTTCCACCCTGCCCACATCGGCCGGTTGCAGCCCCCTGGCGCTGACCACTTCCGCGCGTACTTCCCATCCGTGCTCATATTTCGCCGCGTCGATGCTGTCGACAAAGGTGTTCGCAAGCTTCTCCAGCTCGCTTTTCCCGCGTGTTTCCAGTTCCTTCTGAACGGCCCGCTCGGCCGCACTCATCGCTGCGAACTGCGCCTCACCAAGCAGCACCCGCCCCTTCGCCGTGACGTCGCTGGTGATCGTGGCGCGCACCAGCAGGGTGGCCGTCGGATCGTCGAGCCGCTTGCGGATGGCGTCTTCGGCAAACCTGACCTGCGAGGGAACCGGCGCGCGCGCACCGGACACGGTCGCAACGATCACCGGACCTGCCGGCAAGTGCAGGACCTGCACATCGCGCAGGTCGAACTGCTGATCATCGCTTGCCAGTTCCCGAAGCGTCTGCTCGGCGATTTCCGTCATCCGCACATGCGGCGTCACCTGGGCGGCAATGAACTGGCCGTCGAGGTCTACCGCCGGCAAGAGGTTCGCCGAACCGGCTGCCGCCACGTCCTGCGTGATGGCGCACCTGACGAACAGGTGGATGTCCCGGTTGACGCGATCCGAGAGAGCCTGCTGCATGCCCTTGACCTGCTGCGGCGAGAATGATCGCGGCGTATTGACCGTCGCCAGGACATTGAGCGAACCGTCGGCGAGCGGGTCATGAACAACTCGCGCCAGCCGGGCGCCGGGATAATCCGCTATCGACTGCTCGATGGTGGTGACCAGCGAATGATCGAGACGCCAGTCGTCGATGGTAACGACGAGTTGCCGGCTGAGGATGGCGACGACGGCGAGCAGGCCGATACCGGCAGCGGCGAAGCGCTTCAGGAAGTCGCTTCGTGTGCCGATCTCCGCGCGGGTGACGAAGCCGGTCAGAACGAAGATCGCCGCCGCGACGGCGAGGATGGCCAGAAAGTTGGCAAAGAAGAGCAGGAAGGCTCCCCAGGCGCCTTGGAAGGCACCGAAGGCCAAAGACAGTCCACAGGCGGCCAGCGGCGGCGTCAGCGCAGTGGCAATCGCTACCCCCGGCAGCGCCGGACTGGTCCGTTCATCGACCATTGCCAAGCCGCCGGCAAGGCCGGCCAGGGCGGCCACGAACAGATCGAGCAGCGTCGGCTTGGTGCGCGCCAGCATCTCCGGCGTCACTTCCAGGGCAAACGGCAACAGACCCAGGATCAGGGCAAAGCCGACGATCAGCAGTACGCCGCCGAACTCGGCGACAAGCGCGTTGCGCAACAGGCGCAAGTCACCGCGGGACAGCGCCAGGGCAATGCCGAAAATCGGCGCCATCAGTGGCGAGACGAGCATGGCGCCGATGACCACCGCGGCGCTGTTGGCCAGCAGACCGAAGGCGGCGATGCCCCCGGACACAAGCAGGAGCACGTAATACAGCGGTCGCGGTAGGGAGCCGCTCGCGGTATCGTCGATGACCTGCGCCTTGCGTTGCGGCGAGACCGACCACAAGGCCACCAGCGGCACATCCTGATCCTCTCGCGGCCGGCTTGCCGCCTCGGGACGGACCGGCCCCGTCTCGAGGCGGCGGGAATTCATGACGACCGCGGGCGCTCGCTAGTAGGGATCGAAGATCGACGGTGCGACCGTTCGCTTCGAAGACGCGCTCGATGGCGCGAGGACCGCCGGCGAGGGTGCGGCTTCGCCCGCTTGGGGAACGGCAGGCGGCGTTGGTTCGGGCGCTTGCGGCAGGGCCGACGACGGCGCTTCGTCAACCGCTGCCGGCGACGGAGTCTCGGCCACTGCCTGGCTCACGGCTGCGTCGGCCGCTTGCGGCGCAAGGGCCTTCGGCAGGCGCCAGATGAGCTGCGCGTTTTCCACCCATCCCGTTTCTCCCGTCGCATCGACACGCACCCGGGCAAAGCCCCTGTCCAGTTGCTCCCGATGCACCTTGCTGTATTGCGGCAGCTGCTTGACGATCACACCGCCGGGGCTGCGGTACAGCGGCAGATCGGCCGACCCGATGTAGTAAACGCCAGCAGCGGTCGCCGAGGCGCGCGTTTCGGGACTCGCCGCGCCCATGCCAGGGATGTGTTTTTCCAGCGTCGAACAGCCACCCAACACGGTGACGAGGGCCGCGGAGAACAACAGGGAAGCGACGTGCTTTTCGATTTGGATCATCCTGGCAGCCC
>LBIU01000785.1 GCA_000987445.1 Candidatus Accumulibacter adiacens
ACCGCCAACGTCACTGTCGTCGGCGAGGTGGCCGCGAGCGCGCGCGTGCCCCTGACTGCACGCGGCGAACGACTGCTCGATGCGCTGGCGGCGGCGGGTGGCGTGCGCCAACCGGTAAACAAGGTCACCTTGCAGCTGACCCGCGGTAGCCAGGTGCAGTCCCTGCCGCTCGAAACGATCATCCGCGACCCAAAGCAGAATATCGTGCTGCAACCGGGCGACGTCATCACCGCCCTCTTCCAGCCGTTGAGTT
The DNA here is from genome assembly GCA_000987445.1 of Candidatus Accumulibacter adiacens. Lineage (GTDB taxonomy): Bacteria > Pseudomonadota > Gammaproteobacteria > Burkholderiales > Rhodocyclaceae > Accumulibacter > Accumulibacter adiacens. Next base: position 254 of record LBIU01000785.1, read on the forward strand.
TCACGGTGCTGGGTGCAACAGGCAAGAACGAAGAGGTGAATTTCGAGGCACAGGGAATCTCGCTGGCGCAGGCGCTGGCGCGGGCGGGTGGCTTGCAGGATAACCGCGCCGACGCACGCGGGGTGTTCATCTTCCGCTTTGAGGAAGCCAATGCGGTCGATTGGGCGTCCCCGCCAGCGACCACGCCGGAAGGCAAGGTGCCGGTGATCTACGAGGTCAATCTGAAAGACCCGGCCACCTTCCTGGTGGCGCAGAGCTTCCCCATGCAGGACAAGGACGTCGTCTTCGTCGCCAACGCGCCAGGAACTCAGTTCCAGAAGTTCCTGACGCTCATCGTGTCGTCAATTTACCCAGTGTTGTCGATCGTCAACGCATCGAACAACTAGTGATCAGTCTAGCTACACCGCGCTCATGTGCGCCTCCGCGTTGCGTGGTTTGAGAACGAAACTGCAAGGCTCTGCGGGCGCTGAGAAGGAACGCAAGCGGAATGCCATTCGGCCTGCAGCACAACTGACGCTGCGGACCCGGCCGACCGCTATCGGCGAGGCGCCCCTCTGATGCGCGAAGCCATGATCGATGTCACCCGCCTGCTGGATCGCGCGATGCAGGGCCGACTGCCTACCGGTGTCGATCGCGTCGGTCTTGAGTACGTCAGGTACTTTGGTGAGCGCGCAACGGCATTGGTACGCTTCGCTGGACACTGGATCGAGCTCTCCGCCAGTGACTCGGAGCGCAGCTTCGAAGCCCTGCTCTCGCCTTCGCCGAGTTTCAACCAGCAGATCCGACGGCTGGTGGCCCGAGCAGCGACCCAGAGTCTTGGGCGACGCTTCACCACCCCGCGCTTCCTGTTCAACACCGGGCACAGTGGCCTGGAACAGGTGCAATACGTCAAGCGCCTGCAACACTCGCGACTCCGTCCAGTCTTCTTTGTGCACGACTTGATTCCGATTACCCATCC
>LBIU01000786.1 GCA_000987445.1 Candidatus Accumulibacter adiacens
AACTCGTGCTTGTAACCCGCTTTGCGCAGTTGCGAAAGGTCGGCCTGGGTAAAGTTCTGGTACTTGCCACGCAGATCCTCCGGAAAGGGGATGTACTCGATCAGGCCACGCTTGACCAGTTCCGCGAGCGGCAGCGCTTCCTCCCCGGCCAGCGCGCGGCAGGCATTGACATTCGCCGTCGCCAGCTCGTTGAAAGTCTGCGCCCGCCCCGTGCCAACGTTGAAGATTCCCGATTTTTCCGGATGGTCGAGGAAGTGCAGGTTCACCCGTGCAATGTCATCAACATAGACGAAGTCGCGCCGCTGCTCGCCATCGGCGTAGCCATCGCCGCCCGCGAAGAGTTTGACCCGGCCCTCGCTCTGGAACTGGTGATAGTGATGAAAGGCGACCGAGGCCATCCGCCCCTTGTGCGATTCGCGAGCACCGTAGACGTTGAAATAGCGAAAACCAACGACCTGCGAGTTGCACGAGCCGGCAGCCGCGAGGCGCTGGCGAACGATCTGGTCGAAGAGAAACTTCGAATAGCCGTAGACATTCAGCGGCGCCTCGTACTGCCGCTGTTCCCTGAAAACACCGCCACCGCCGTAGGTCGCTGCGCTCGAAGCGTAGAGAAGCTGCGCTTCCTGATCGAGGCACCAATCCAGAAGAGCCAGCGAGTAGCGGTAGTTGTTCTCCATCATGTAGCGGCCATCGCTCTCCATGGTGTCGGAACAGGCCCCCTGATGGAGGATGGCATCGACCTCGCCGTCGAAATCACCGGCGACCAGGCGCTCGATGAACTCATTCTTGTCGAGGTAATCGGCAATTTCGCAATCGACGAGATTCCTGAACTTGTCGGCCTTGCTGAGATTGTCGACGGCAATGATCTGGCGCACGCCACGTTCGTTGAGCGCCTTGACCAGATTGGCGCCAATGAAACCGGCCGCGCCGGTGACGATGGTATACATGGTTCTACCTCAGTTCAGTGCAGCAGCAAGCTCGTCACGGCTGACCACCGCCGTCCCGAGTTTGCCAACCACCAGTCCGGCGGCGACGTTCGCCGCATGCACGGCGTCCGCCCAGACTGCGCCGCCCGCCAGCATCACCGCGAGCGTCGCGATGACCGTATCGCCAGCGCCGGAAACGTCGAAGACCTCTCTCGCCACCGCCTGCTCATGCACTTCGCCGGTGCCGTGAAAGAGCGACATTCCCTCCTCGCTGCGGGTTACCAGCAAGGCCTCCAGTCCGAGCTCGGTGCGCAGCGCTTCGGCCTTGCGAGCCAGTCCCTCGTCATCCTGCCAGCGCCCCACCACTGCGCGCAACTCGGCGCGGTTCGGAGTGACGATGGTGGCGCCAGCGTACTTGGAGAAATCGTCACCCTTCGGATCCACCAGCACTTTCTTGCCAGCCGCGCACGCCATGCGAATCATCTCGCTGATGTGCGCCAGCCCCCCCTTGCCGTAGTCGGACAGAATCACCGCATCGCAATCGGCAAGACGGGCCTCAAATTCGACAAGTTTGGCGCGCAAGACCTCGTGCGAGGGCCAGGTCTCGAAGTCAATGCGCAGCAGCTGCTGCTGGCGACCAATGACCCGTAACTTGACCGTCGTGCTGATCGCCGCATCGACATGCAGGCTGACATCGATACCTCCCGCCGCAAGCAGTCCTTGCAGATGTCGCCCGGCTTCGTCGTCGCCGACGACCGACAGCAGACCGACGCGCGCCCCCAGCGCGGCAACGTTGCGGGCGACATTGGCGGCCCCGCCCGGGCGCTCCTCGCTGCGCGTCACCTTGACGACCGGCACCGGAGCCTCGGGAGAAATGCGCGCGACGTCACCAAACCAGTAGCGATCGAGCATCACATCGCCGACGATCAGCAGCCGAGCAGCCGACAGACTAGGGAGTTGCATGGTGCTCCCTTTTGGCAAGACAAGCTGTACTCACCAGGCTGGCCTGCCCGGTAGCCAGCGCGGTGGCAGGCGACATGGAACTCCTAGGGTGTCAGATCGAACTCTTCGGTGCGCTTCGGCGAGTAGGTCTCCCAACCGCCACAAGCCGGGCAACGCCAGTAGAACTGGCGCGCCTTGAAGCCGCAATTATCGCACCGATAGCGCGCCAGGCGACGCGTGTAGCCATGCACGATCCCCTTCGCCAGATCAAGGTCGGGGCGGATGTCGGGCGAGGCGAAGTGCAGCCTTGCCTCGAGCAGCTTGTCGAAGCCAAGCAGGGTCGGATTGCGTTTCAGTTCGTCGCGGACCAGGCGGTAGGCGGCTTCCGGCCCACTGCTTTCCAGTTCCAGCTGAAAAACGACGTCGAGCAGGTCGAGCGAGGGGTAGTGATCAAGATAGCCGCGCAACAGTTGCAGGCCCGCCTCCCGCCGATCCTGCTTGCGAAAGGCGTCAAGCAGGCGTTTTGCGACCAGCGCCAGATAGGTCGGATCCTGCTGTTCGATCCGCTGCCACGAGGCGATGGCGACAGCGAACTGATCCTGCTGGAAGTGCAGGTCGCCCTGCAGCAGGCTCGCACGAACGCACTTGCGGTTGCGTTCGAGGGCCACTTGCAGAAAGTTTTCCGCCAGATCCGGACGCGAGCGGATCATCTCGGCAGCGGCCAGTTCGCAGTAGTACTCGGCAATCTCCTTGTGTGACGCAAAATCCGCCAGTTCCGAGGCGATCGCTATCGCCTTCTCCCAGTCCTTCTCCAACTGATAGATTTCGAGCAAGTTTCGCTTGGCGTCTTCGGCCATCGCCGAATCGCGCAGCTTTTCGAAGACCGCTTCCGCGCCGTCGAGTAGCCCGGCCTTGAGGTAATCCTGGCCCAGTTCGGCCAGCGCCTGCAGTTTCAAGTCCTGCGGCAGGTCTTCACGCTCGGCAAGGTTCTGGTGCATGCGAATCGCGCGCTCGGTCTCACCACGGCGGCGAAACAGGCTCCCGAGTGCAAAGTGAATTTCGATGGTCTGCGGATCAACCTTGACGGCTTCGACAAAGGCCTCGATGGCCCGATCGGGCTGCTCGTTGAGCAGGAAGTTGACCCCCTGGAAATACGAACGCGGCAGGGTTCGCGATTCCTTGACCAAATGTCGGATATCAACGCGCGCCGCCGCCCACCCCAGCCCGAAGAAGAGCGGGAAAAGCAGTAGCTGCCAGTACTCGAACTCGATCATCCTGGAAACCGCAGCCGGGCACGCGCGGCAATGCTCTTGGGCCAGGAACGGAC
>LBIU01000101.1 GCA_000987445.1 Candidatus Accumulibacter adiacens
GTCGGAGAGGCACATTCTACCGCGCTGCCTGCGTACAGGGTTGCCGGAGGCAGCCGGCGAGGGCCAAAAAAAACCGCGGCCAGGCCGCGGTTCCTCGGAGGCAGAAAAGCCTGCTCAGAGCATGTCTTTCACGGCCTCGGCTTCGTCGGTCAGTTCCTTGAGCGTCTTGTTGATCTTCTCGCGCGAATAGCCGTCGATCTCGAGACCCTGGATGATCTTGAAGGCGCCGCCCTTGCACTCGCAGGGGAAGCCGAAAACGATACCCGCCGGGATGTCATAGGATCCGTCGGACGGAACACCCATGGTCACCCATTCGTCGGAACCGAGGACCCAGTCGCGCATGTGGTCGATGGCTGCGTTGGCCGCCGAGGCCGCCGAGGACAGGCCGCGGGCGTCGATGATCGCGGCGCCGCGCTTGCCGACCGTCGGCAGGAAGACGTCGTTGTTCCAGACCGGATCGTTGATCAGATCCTTGACGTTGTCGCCGTTCGAGGTGCAGTTGCGGTAATCGGCGTACATCGTCGGCGAATGGTTGCCCCAGACCGTGAGCTGCTTGAAGCTGGCCACTGGCCGGCCGGTCTTTGCGGCGAGTTGCGAGAGGGCGCGGTTATGATCCAGCCGCAGCATGCCATGGTAGTTGGCAGGGTTGGTGCGCCCGACTTTCTTCGCCGCTGAACCGGCGATCAGGGCGTTGGTGTTGCAGGGGTTGCCGACGACCAGAACGCGGACATCCTCCTTGGCGTTCTCGGCGATCGCCTTGCCCTGGACAGTGAAGATGGCGCCGTTGGCGGTCAGCAGGTCGGCACGCTCCATGCCCGGGCCGCGCGGACGTGCGCCAACCAGCAGGCAGACGTCGGCATCCTTGAAGGCGACGTTGGGATCGTCGGTGGCGAACATTCCGGCAAGCAGCGGGAACGCGCAATCGTCGAGTTCCATGATCACGCCCTGGCAGGCCTTCTGAGCTTGTGGAAGGTCGAGCAGTTGAAGAATGACCGGCTGATCCTTGCCGAGCATTTCGCCGGAAGCGATCCGGAAAAGCAGGCTGTAACCGATTTGGCCGGCAGCGCCGGTGACCGCGACGCGCATGGGGGCTTTGGACATGATACGGCTCCTGTCGTTGATGGTGAGCGAGAAGAATTGAAAACGATGAAACGGGCAAGCAAGCAATGAATTGCAGCAAAAAACGATCGGCGATGCCCGTAGGCGCGTTTGCTGCCCGGGGCGCCGAATCTGACCAATCATAAGACCCGGAGGCGCGGGCTGTCAAATTTCAATCGTCTATCTTATGTCTTATATATGATATCAATGACAAGAACGAGATGGACGGGAAGGCGAAATTGTGCTGAAATAGCTTTCCATGAACCGCGCCTCGTCATTGCACGCTCCGACTTTCAGCCCGCTCTATCGGCAGATCAAACAATTGATCATGGGCAATCTGGAGTCGGGTGAGTGGGGTCCGGGCGACGCGATCCCGAGTGAGTCGGAGCTCGCCGGCCGTTTTGGCGTCAGTCAGGGCACGGTTCGCAAGGCGATCGACGAAATGGCTGCCGAGAACCTCCTGGTCCGTCAGCAGGGCAAGGGGACTTTCGTTGCGACGCACAAGGATCCCGGCTCGGCTTTCCGTTTTCTGCGCCTGGTGGCCAATGACGGTCTGCCGCAGGTCTCGCAGAGTATTCCCCTCGAATGCTGGCGCGCCAAGGCCGGCCCCGACGTGGCCCGCAAGCTGGCCCTCGATGCGGGGGCGCCGATCACCATTCTGCGCCGTCTCCTGAAGCTGGGCGATGAGCCGGTGGTCTTCGATGAAATCTATCTTTCGAGTGAGTTGTTCCCGGACCTGACGCTGGAAGTCGTGCGCGCGGGCGAATCGCTCTACGGCCTGTTCGAAAGTCGCTATGGTGTCTGCATGGTCCGCGCCGACGAGCGACTGCGCGCCGTAGGGGCCGACCGGGTCAGCGCCGAGCTGCTGCAAGTTGCCGAGGGAAGCCCGCTGCTGCTGGTCGAGCGCGTGACCTTCACCTATGGCCAGAAGCCCGTGGAATGGCGCCGGGGCTTCTACTCGACACGCAATCATCATTATCGCAATGAACTGGGGTGAGCTCCCGTAACAACCGTTTCGAGGAAGTAAGGGGCGCCTGGATGGTTTATAATCGGGCGTGGTTTTGAAGGGGTACGTATGCGGCACGCATGCCGCTGTATTACACATGAGGGATGACGTTCATGGCAGAGATGGCAATCAAGAAAAAGCGTCCAAAGAATCTGGACTTGCCGACGATCAGGCTACCGCTTCCGGGTATTCTGTCGATCATTCACCGGATCAGCGGGGCGGCACTGTTCCTGCTGCTACCCTTCCTGTTATGGCTATTCGAGAGCAGCCTGACTTCTGCGGAGACCTTTGCCAGCTTTCGCGAGGTGGTCGACCACGGCTTGGTCAAGCTCATCCTGCTGGGTTTGATCTGGTTCTACATGCACCACTTCTGCGCCGGCATTCGCTATCTGCTGCTTGATGTGCACATCGGTGCCGACCTCAAGTCCGCGGTTCTTTCGAGCAAGGTGGTCTTCGGCGTCAGCATCGCTCTGACGCTGATCGTGGGAGTGCAAGTGCTATGGTAAATCGTATTCTTGTCGGGGCCCATTACGGCCTCAAGGACTGGATCATTCAGCGTGCGACCGCCATCATCATGGCGGTCTACACGGTGATCTTCCTGGTGGTCATCGGTTCCGTCGGACCGGACTCGCTGGAAAGCTGGCGCGGTGTCTTCGCCGGTGGTTTCATGCGCTTCGCGACCTTCCTTTTCTTCATCAGCCTGTTCTACCACGCCTGGATCGGCCTCCGGGATATCTGGATGGATTACATCAAGCCAGATGGTCTACGCCTGCTGCTGATGATTGCAACGGCTACGGTTCTGGTCGGTTACGCCGGCTGGGCGATTCGGATTCTGTGGAGAACGTGAGTGAGTAATTCAAGCATACCGGTACGTAAGTTCGACGCTGTCATCGTTGGCGCAGGGGGTTCTGGGCTGCGCGCGGCGATTCAGCTATCCGAGGGCGGATTGAAGACGGCGGTGCTGTCAAAGGTCTTTCCCACCCGTTCACACACCGTCGCCGCACAAGGCGGGGTTTCCGCTTCGCTGGGCAACTCCGAAGAGGATCATTGGCATTGGCACATGTACGATACGGTCAAGGGCTCCGACTGGCTCGGCGACCAGGACGCGATCGAGTACATGTGTCGCAAGGCGCCCGAGGTGGTCGTCGAACTCGAGCACTTCGGGATGCCATTCGACCGCACCGACGAAGGCAAGATTTATCAGCGCCCATTCGGCGGGCATATGTCGAACTTCGGCGAGAAGCCGGTGCGGCGTGCCTGCGCCGCGGCCGACCGTACTGGCCACGCGATGCTGCATGCGCTCTATCAGCGCAATGTGCGCGCCAACACCCAGTTCTTCGTCGAGTGGATGGCGCTTGATCTGATCCGCGACGAGTCGGGCCAGGTGCTCGGGGTCATCGCGCTGGAAATGGAGACCGGCGAAGTCGTCGCTTTCCACGCCAAGGCGACGATTTTTGCGACCGGTGGTGCCGGCCGCATCTACTATTCTTCGACCAATGCCTTCATCAACACCGGCGATGGTCTGGGCATGGCGGCGCGTGCCGGCATTGCGCTCGAAGACATGGAGTTCTGGCAGTTCCACCCGACCGGCGTTGCCGGTGCAGGGGTGTTGATCACCGAAGGCGTGCGCGGCGAAGGCGGAATTCTGCGCAACTCGGACAACGAGCGTTTCATGGAGCGCTATGCGCCGAACGCCAAGGATCTGGCATCGCGCGACGTGGTTTCGCGGGCCATGGTCACCGAGATCAACGAGGGCCGCGGTTGCGGGCCGAACAAGGATTTCGTGCTGCTGGACATTACTCACCTCGACCCGGCGACGATCATGAAGCGTCTGCCCGGAATTCGCGAGATTTCGATCCAGTTTGCCGGCATCGACCCGATCCAGGCGCCGATTCCGGTGGTGCCGACCTGCCATTATCAGATGGGCGGTATCCCGACCAACTTCAAGGGCCAGGTGGTTGCACCCGATGGCGCGCCGGTCAAGGGCTTCTACGCCGCTGGCGAGGTGGCTTGTGCCTCGGTGCATGGGGCCAATCGCCTGGGCACCAATTCTCTGCTCGACCTGCTGGTCTTCGGCAAGTCTTCCGGCGATTCGGTGATTGAGGACGTGGCTTCGGGTGCGGTCGTGCACCAGGATCTGCCGGCAGATTTCGCGGATCGCACGCTGGCCCGCCTGAATCGCCTCAATACCCAGACCGGTGGCAGCAATGTCAACGAAACCCGCCTCGAACTGCAGCGCACGATGCAGAAGCACTGCGGCGTGTTCCGCTTCAAGGAGATGCTGGTCGAAGGGGTCGCCAAGATCGTCGAGATCGAAAAAGCGGTCGCCAGAACAGAGATCAAGGACAAGTCGCAGGTCTGGAATACGGCTCGCGTCGAAGCGCTGGAGCTCGACAACCTGATCGAAGTCGCGAAAGCGACGCTGGTTTCGGCAGAGGCGCGCAAGGAATCGCGCGGAGCGCATGTGCGGGACGACGCGCCCGACACGCCGGAAAACCCGAACGGACGCGACGACGCCAACTGGCACAAGCATACGCTCTGGCAACGCGAGGGGAGCAGTCTCAGCTACAAGCCGGTGACCATGACCCCGCTGACTGTCGAAACCATCGCGCTGAAGACGCGCTCCTACTGATCGTATGCCACGGAGTTAATGATTATGGCCACCAGTACCATGGAGTTCAAGATTTACCGCTACGATCCTGACCAGGACGAGGCGCCCTATATGCAGGACATGTCGGTGCAGGTCGACTTCGAGATCGATCGCAAGTTGCTTGACGTGCTCACCCGCCTGAAGGCCGGTGACGATACCCTGTCCTATCGCCGCTCATGTCGCGAGGGCATCTGCGGCTCGGATGCGATGAACATCAACGGCAAGAACGGTCTGGCCTGTCTGACCGACATCCGCGATCTCAAGCAGCCGGTCGTCTTGCGGCCGCTGCCCGGCCTGCCGGTGATTCGCGACCTGATCGTCGATATGACGCAGTTCTTCAAGCAGTACCACTCGGTCAAGCCCTATCTGATCAACGACAGCCCGCGTCCGGAACGCGAGCGACTGCAGTCGCCCGAGGAGCGTGACGAGCTCAACGGTCTGTACGAGTGCATCCTGTGCGCCTGCTGTTCGACCTCGTGCCCGTCCTTCTGGTGGAATCCGGACAAGTTCGTCGGCCCTGCCGGCCTGCTTAACGCTTACCGTTTCATCGCCGACACCCGCGACGAGGCGACCAACGAGCGTCTGGATGACCTCGAGGATCCCTATCGGCTGTTCCGCTGCCACTCGATCATGAACTGCGTCGATGTCTGTCCGAAGAATCTGAATCCGACGCGGGCGATAGGCAAGATCAAGGAAATGATGGTTCGTCGCGCAATCTGATGGACGAACGCGAGCGAATCAACCGCCTGCGCTGGCGTTGCACGCGGCGTGCAATGCTGGAAATGGACCTGCTGCTCGGGGAGTTCCTCGAGCGCATTTTCCCGACCCTTGGCCCCGCGCAGGCGGAGGCCTTCATCGTTCTGGCCGACATGGAGGATCTGGAGCTGTGGCCGCTGATCAACGGCAGCCGCGAGTGCGCAGATCCCGTGCAGGCCGAAGTCGTTGCCCTGTTGCGCGATGTAAGAGTCAAGTAAGATTAGTGCCATAATGTTGCGCCTTTTTATGTTCCATGCAGTGCCTTCAATACCTGAACGGGGATAAACCAATGACGACCGAACGTAAAGCAATTCTGAACCTCGAAGGGCGCGACCCCGTCGAGTTTCCGATCATGACGCCGACCCACGGCAATGATTGCATCGACATTCGCACCTTGGGCGCCAAGACCGGCTTGTTCACCTACGACTCAGGCTATCTATCGACGGCCAGCTGCCGCTCGAAGATCACGTTCATCGATGGTGACAAGGGCGAGTTGCTCTATCGTGGCTATCCCATCGAACAGCTGGCGCAGAGCTGCAACTTCCTCGAGGTGGCCTATTTGCTGTGGAACGGCGAGTTGCCGACGCCAGCGGAAAAAGTCGCCTTCGAGAAGAACATCAAGCAGCACACCATGGTGCACGAGCAGCTGGTGAAGTTCTATCAGGGATTTCGGCGCGATGCCCACCCGATGGCGATTCTCGTCGGGGTCGTTGGCGCGCTGTCGGCCTTCTACCACGAAGCGGAGGATTTCTCCGATCTCGAACACCAGAACATCAGCTTCAACCGCATTGTCGCCAAGTTGCCGACGATCGTCGCCATGGCCTACAAGTACCACGTTGGCGAGCCCTTCATGTACCCGCGCAACGATCTCGACTACACCGCCAACTTCATGCACATGATGTTCGGCAACCCGTGCGAGGAATACAAGCCGAATCCGGTGCTGGTGCATGCGCTGGATACGATCTTCACCCTGCACGCCGACCACGAACAGAACGCCTCCACCTCGACGGTGCGCTTGTCGGGTTCTTCCGGCGCCAATCCCTATGCCTGTATCTCGGCCGGTATCGCCTGTCTCTGGGGCCCGGCGCACGGCGGTGCCAACGAGGCCTGCCTGCAGATGCTCGAAGAAATCCACGATGTCTCGCGCGTCGGGGAGTACATCGCTCGCGCCAAGGACAAGAACGACTCCTTCAAGTTGATGGGCTTCGGGCACCGCGTCTACAAGAACTTCGATCCGCGCGCCAAGCTGATGAGGACCGTCTGTAATGACGTTCTGAAGGAGCTTGGCCTGGAGAACGACCGCCTGTTCAAGCTGGCGATGGAACTCGAACGAATCGCGCTCGAGGATAGTTACTTCATCGAGAAGAAACTTTATCCGAACGTTGATTTCTACTCAGGTATCGTCCAGAAGGCGCTCGGCATTCCGACCTCGATGTTCACCTGCATCTTCGCCCTGGCACGTACGGTGGGCTGGATGACGCAATGGGAAGAGATGATCAACGATCCGGAGTACAAGATCGGTCGTCCGCGTCAGCTCTACATGGGGGCTGCAAGGCGTGACGTGATCCCGGCAGCTCAGCGCTAAGCCTGAGCGACTTCGAGGGGCGGCGACGGTAGCCGCCCCTTTTTCATGCTGTGGCTTCTTGCCGCAGGTTTTCGCAATCCGAACCAGGACCGTGACGACAGGTAAAGCCATGATGAATCAGCTTTTTGGTAACTCCCTCCTCTTTGGCGGCAACGCGCCATTCGTCGAGGAGTTGTACGAGAACTATCTCGACAATCCCGGTTCCGTCTCCGAGCAGTGGCGCGAGTATTTCGACAAGCTGGCGCAGCTTCCGGGTCATGTCGCGCGCGACGTGCCGCACTTGCCGGTCATCAATGCCTTCGCCGAACAGGCACGGAAAGGCGGCTATCGCGCGGCGGCCGTGGCACCGGCGGACGACAAGAAGCAGGTCGGTATTCTGCAGATGATCACCGCCTATCGCTTTGCGGGCGATCGCTGGGCCAACCTCGACCCGCTCAAGCGTACACCGCGCCCGGTGTTGCCGCAGCTGGACCCCGCCCACTACGGACTTTCGGACGCCGACCTCAACACCATGTTTGCCGTCGGATCGTTCAAGGGCGTGCCGGAACGGGCCACTTTCGGGCAGATTCTCGACGCTCTGAAAGCGACCTATTGCGGCTCGATCGGCGTCGAGTACATGTATCTGAGCACGCTTGAGGAGAAGCGCTGGCTGCAGGATCGCCTCGAACGCATCCACTCCAAGCCCAGCTACACCGCTGGCGAGCGGATGCGCATGCTCGAGCGCCTGACCGCGGCCGAAACGCTTGAGCGCTACCTGCATACGCGCTACGTCGGTCAGAAGCGCTTCTCGCTCGAAGGCGGCGAGTCCTTGATTGTCGCGCTCGACGAACTCATCCGTGTAGCGGGCACCGGCGGGGTGGATGAAATCGTTGTCGGCATGGCGCACCGTGGTCGGCTCAACGTCCTGGTCAACACGCTGGGCAAGGAGCCGTCGATGCTCTTCGACGAGTTCGAGGGCAAGAAGGCGCAAGATCTGACCGCCGGCGACGTCAAGTACCACATGGGCTACTCGTCCGATGTCTCGACGCCGGGCGGACCCTGCCATCTGACGCTGTCGTTCAACCCCTCGCACCTGGAGATCGTCAACCCGGTGGTCGTTGGCTCGGTGTACTCGCGCCAGCGTCGTCGCGGCGAAGATGGCAAGGACAAGGTGCTGGCGGTACTCATTCACGGCGATGCCGCCGTGGCCGGCCAGGGCGTCAACCAGGAAATGCTCAATTTCGCGCAAACCCGCGGCTATGGGGTCGGCGGCACGGTGCACATCGTGGTCAATAACCAGATCGGGTTCACCACCTCCGATCCGCGCGACTATCGTTCGTCCTTGTACTGCACCGACATCTTCAAGATGGCCGAAGCGCCGATCTTCCACGTCAATGGTGACGACCCCGAGTCGGTGGCACTGGTCACCGCCATTGCCATGGAGTACCGGCGGACCTTCAAGAAGGATGTCGTGGTCGATATCGTCTGCTATCGCAAGCTCGGCCACAACGAGCAGGACGAGCCGATGGTCACGCAACCGCTGATGTACAAGAAGATCCAGCAGCATCCGGGGACGCGCAAGCTCTACGCGGAAAGACTGGTTGGCGAGGGGGTGTTGGCGCCGGAAGGTCCGGACGAGATCATCGCCGACTATCGCGCCCATCTCGACCGTGGCGAGCTCCTGTACAACCCGGTGCTCGCCGGCTACAAGCATCCGATGACCATCGACTGGGCGTCGTTCCTGCCACCGAACTACATCGAAACCTGCGATACGCGCGTACCGATTGGCGAGCTACAGCGTCTGGCCGAACGCTTGACGACCCTGCCGGCGGATTTCACGCTGCACAGTCGCGTCAAGAAGATCATCGACGACCGTCGTCTGATGGGCCAGGGAGAATTGCCGGTAGATTGGGGAATGGCTGAAAACCTCGCCTACGCGTCCTTGCTGGTATCCAGCTACGGGGTTCGCATTTCCGGCGAGGACGTCGGCCGGAGCACCTTCTTTCACCGCCACGCCGCGCTGCACGACCAGAATCGTGAAGACTGGGATGACGGGACCTATTATCCTTTGGCACACCTCAAGGAAAAGCAGGCCAGCTTCCAGTGCTTCGATTCCGTCCTGTCGGAGGAAGCCATTCTCGCCTTCGAGTACGGGTATTCCACCGCCAACCCCTACGAGCTGGTGGTCTGGGAAGCGCAGTTCGGCGACTTCGCCAACGGTGCGCAGGTGGTCATCGACCAGTTTCTCGCCGCCGGTGAGGCCAAGTGGGGTCGCGCCAGCGGCCTGGTGCTGCTCTTGCCGCACGGTTACGAAGGGCAGGGGCCGGAGCACTCGTCGGCGCGCATCGAGCGCTACATGCAGCTCTCGGCCGAGATGAACATGGAGGTCTGCCAGCCAACCACGCCGGCACAGATTTTCCATCTGCTGCGCCGCCAGGCGGTACGCAACCAGCGCAAGCCGCTGATCGTCTTTTCACCCAAGTCGCTGCTGCGCCACAAGGACGCCACCTCGAGTCTCGAAGAGCTTAGCGACGGCGAGTTTCAGCGCGTGATCGGCGAAGTCGAGCCGATCAACGCCAAGAAGGTGACCCGCGTCATCTTTTGTTCCGGCAAGGTTTACTACGATCTGGTTGCGGCGCGGACCGAGCGGAAGATCGGCCACATCGCCATTGCCCGCCTGGAACAGCTCTATCCCTTCCCGCAGACGTCGTTCCATGCGGAGATCGCGAAGTATCCGAAGGCCACGGAAATCGTCTGGTGCCAGGAGGAGCCGCGCAATCAGGGACCCTGGTACTGGATCGCCTCGCGTCAGCACCTGTCGCGGGAACTCAGCGACAAGCAGCATCTGCTGCTCGTCTCCCGCCCGGCGGCCGCTTCACCTGCCGTTGGCTATGCAAGCAAGCATAACGCCCAACAAAAGGCTCTGATCGACTCCGCGCTCGGTGAGATCGAGTACTACAAACTGCCCTAGAACGGAGAGAACATGATCATCGACGTCAAAGTTCCACAGCTCTCGGAATCTGTCGCTGAAGCGACGTTGGTTTCGTGGCACAAGAAGGCCGGCGAAGCGGTCGCCCGGGATGAGAATCTGATCGACATCGAGACCGACAAAGTGGTGCTCGAACTGCCGGCACCGGATAGCGGCGTACTGGTTGAAATCGTCAAGGGCGACGGCGATACGGTTGTTGCGGGCGAAGTCATTGCCCGTATCGACACCACCGCGCAGGCCGGTGCGGTGGCTGCTGCAGCGGCCAAGCCGGCGGCAGCGACTGCCGCGCCAGCGAAAGCGACCGCGGCAGCCGGGGCGACTGCGGCTGGCGTGGCCATGCCGGCGGCACGCAAGATCCTCGAAGAGAAGGGTATCGCGGCCGCCGACGTCGTCGGTAGCGGGCGTGGTGGGCGAGTGAGCAAGGCCGATGCCGTGGCCGCCGAGATTCCAGGCGTGCGACCGGTTGCGGCGTCGGTTGGTCCAGCGGTTGCGCCGGCGGCTACTGCGCCAGCGGCGAGTGCGGCCCCGACTCCGGCCCTGGCGACCGCTCCGGCAGTGACGGTGGCGCTTGGCGACCGTCCGGAGCAGCGGGTGCCGATGTCACGTCTGCGTGCGCGGGTTGCCGAGCGTTTGCTGCAGTCGCAGGCGAACAATGCCATCCTGACCACTTTCAACGAAGTCAATATGGGCCCGGTGATGGCGCTGCGCAAGCAGTACGGCGAGCGCTTCGAGAAGGCGCACGGCGTACGTTTGGGCTTCATGGGCTTCTTCGTCAAGGCTGCTGTCGCCGCGCTGCAGAAGTTCCCGATCATCAACTCCTCGGTGGACGGCAGCGACATCGTCTACCACGGCTATATCGACATCGGTATCGCGGTCGGTAGTCCGCGCGGTCTGGTGGTGCCGATTCTGCGCGACGCCGACCAGATGTCGATTGCCGACATCGAGAAGAAGATCGGCGAGTTCGGCGCCAAGGCCAAGGACGGCAAGTTGTCGATGGAAGATTTGACCGGCGGTACCTTCTCGATCTCCAATGGCGGTGTTTTCGGGTCAATGCTGTCGACCCCGATCATCAATCCGCCGCAATCGGCAATCCTCGGCATCCACGCCACCAAGGATCGTCCGGTGGTCGAAAACGGGCAGGTCGTCATTCGCCCGATCAACTATCTGGCGATGTCCTACGACCACCGCATCGTTGACGGTCGTGAAGCGGTGCTCGGCCTGGTGACGATGAAGGAGGCGCTGGAAGATCCGGCCCGCCTGCTCCTCGGCGTCTAGGCTTTCACCACCGAGGCACGGAGTCGCAGCGTTTCATGCTTTGCGAACTCCGTGCCTTTGTCTCTCTGCGCCTGGAAAGGGAAAACAATCATGTCCAAGCAATTTGACGTTCTCGTTGTCGGTGCGGGCCCCGGTGGCTATATCGCCGCCATTCGGGCGGCGCAACTGGGTTTCAATGTTGCCTGTTGTGAATCCAATCCCTACGCCGATCCGAAAGGCGAGCCGCGTCTCGGCGGTACCTGCCTGAACGTTGGCTGCATTCCGTCGAAAGCCTTGTTGCACACCTCGCATCTTTTCGAGGAAGCGGGGCACGGCTTTGCGGCCCAGGGTATCGGCGTCGGAACACCGACCATTGACGTCGCCAAAATGGTCGGCCGCAAGAACGGCATCGTCAAACAGCTCACCACCGGTATCAAGGGCTTGTTCAAGAAGAACAAGGTGACGCTGCTCAATGGCCATGGCGCCTTCGTCGGCCGCAAGGGCGCGGCAGGCAGCGAAGTCTGGCAGGTCAAGGTCGGTGACGCCGTTGTCGAGGCCAAGCAGGTGATCCTTGCCACCGGCTCCAGGGCGCGTCATTTGCCTGGCGTCCCGGTCGATAACGAGATCGTTTGCGACAATATTGGTGCCCTCGACATCGGTGCCGTGCCGAAGAAACTGGCGGTCATCGGTGCGGGCGTCATCGGCCTCGAAATGGGCAGCGTCTGGCGGCGTCTCGGTGCCGAGGTGACGCTCCTGGAAGCGCTGCCGGAGTTTCTTTCCCTCGCGGACGTCGATGTCGCCAAGGAAGCCGCCAAGCTGTTTGCCAAACAGGGGCTGCAGATCCTCACCGGCATCGAGATCGGCGACGTCAAGATCTCGCAGAAAGGGGTGTCGATCGACTACACCGACAAGGATGGCCAGGAACAGAAGCTGGACGCCGATCGTCTGATCGTCTCCATCGGCCGCATTCCGAACACCGAAGGTCTCCATGCCGACAAGGTCGGTCTGAAGCTCAGCGAGCGTGGCCAGATCGAGGTCGACGCCCATTGTCGTACCAATCTGCCCGGGGTCTGGGCGGTGGGTGACGTGGTGGCCGGTCCGATGCTCGCGCACAAGGCGATGGAGGAGGGCGTCATGGTCGCCGAAATCATGGCCGGCCAGGCCGGTCACTGCAACTTCGACACCATTCCCTGGGTGATCTACACCAGCCCCGAGATCGCCTGGGTCGGCAAGACCGAGCAGCAGTTGAAAGCGGACGGCGTGGCCTTCAAGGCCGGCAAGATCCCGTTTGCCGCCAACGGTCGGGCGCTGGGGATGGGCGACCCGAGCGGCTTCGTCAAGATGCTGACCTGTGCCAGTAGCGACCGCATTCTCGGCGTACACATCATCGGTCCGAACGCTTCCGAGTTGATTTCCGAAGGCGTCGTGGCGATGGAGTTCGGCGCGGCTTCCGAGGACTTGGCACGCATATGTCATGCGCACCCGACGCTCTCGGAAGTGGTTCACGAAGCGGCACTGGCCTGCGACAAGCGGCCGCTGCACTTCTAGGCGATTTCGGGGCGATTTTTTTTCGGCCACTGCACGCACTGCACGCCCTCGCTGGCGATTGGCGGACGAGGCAGGAGGGGGCGAGCGGCCGTTGCGCAGCTCGCCCCCTCTCGTTTTTTCTGCCTCGCGGCTGGCCGCCGCGGCGGCCGCAGCCACGCTACCTCGTTTAGTCGCCGCAGAAGGGGTTGCTGCGCCGCTCGGCGCCAAAGGTCGACATCGGTCCGTGCCCGGGAAGAAAGGCGACGTCGTCACCGAGTGGCCACAGGCGGCTGCGGATCGAGGAAATCAGGGTGTCGAAATCGCCCTTGGGGAAATCGGTGCGCCCGATCGAGCCCTGGAAGAGCACATCGCCGACGATCGCCAGGCGATCGGCCTTGCTGAAGAACACGATATGTCCCGGGGTGTGACCCGGGCAATGCAGGACATCCATCTCCACCTCTCCGAAGCGCACCGTCTCGCCCTGTTCCAGCCAGCGGTCGGGCGTGAAGGCACGGACATTCGGCAAGCCGAACATCTTGCTCTGTTGCTCCATGCCGTCGATCCAGAACCGATCGTCTTTTTGCGGCCCCTCGATCGGTAGGGACAGGCGCTCGGCCAGTTCGGCGACGGCGCCGGCGTGATCGACATGGCCGTGGGTGACCAGGATCTTTTCCAGGACCACGCCGTTCGCCTCGACGGCGCGCAGGATGCGCGCCACATCGCCGCCGGGATCGACCACTGCACCACGTTTCGTTTGCTCGCACCACAGCAGGCTGCAGTTCTGGGCGAAGGGGGTTACCGGGATGATCTGATATTTCATGGTCGAGAGGCGTGCCAGGATGGGTTGGAGAGAGCGCGCAGTATACCTTGTGAAGCTGCGGCCGATCGCTCGGCTGCGCCCCGGCGTGTGCGGGCTTTCAGGGCTTGAAGGTGGCAATGCGGTAGGCGGCGAGCAGGCGGTCGGCGCGGGCCGAGTGTGCGCGACCCTTCATCTTGCTGCGGTAGGCCTCGCTCGCTTCCCGACCACACCAGGCGACGATGACTTCCGGCTCGCTGGGGTGTTCGGGCAGATAGCTGCTGAGATCGTAGACTTGGCCGTTGATCGCCATCCAGCAATCGTCGGCGGTGTGGTGCCTGGCCACTTCGCTGAGTGCATGGACCTGGCTGTCTGCGACCGGCAGTGGCGCCTCCAGTACGGCGGGCAGCCATCGATCGCTGCTGGCGAAGCCGAGTAGCAGCAGCCAGAAGGCAGCGGTGGCGGCGATGAACAATTGACGCATCAGCGGAAATCGAAGCTCTCGAAATGAATGGCCGCGGCGCCGACCCCGCGCTGACGCAGGGCCGCGCTGATCGCTGCCAGCAGGGGCTGTGGTCCACACAGATGCACCTCCCGTTCGCCCAGCCGGGAGACCTGTTGCAGCAGGCGCTCGAAGTCAGGCAAGCTCTCGCCGGACGCGTCGCTGAGCAACTCGAAGAGGGGGTCGTCGCGGGCGGCGGCCGCGAGTTCCTCCAGGAACGCAGCACCGACCGCGTCGCGATAGAGGTAGATCAGGGTGGTCGGCTGGCTGCAGGCCTGCGCGCGCAATTTGGCGATGAACGGGGTGATGCCGATGCCGCCCGCGATCCACAGTTGTGCGGCCGAACCGGGGTCATCGAGAAAGCGCCCGAAGGGCCCTTCGAGGTGCACCAGGACCCCCGCCTCGACTTCCTGGAGGCGTTGCGAGCAGGGCCCCAGCGCCTTGATGCAGACGCGAAGTCGGCCCTGCCGATCGATACCGCTGACGGTGAAGGGATGGTATTCGCCGCAGCCGTGATAGCTGATGCCGTCGCCGAAGGCGGCAAGAACGAACTGGCCAGGGCTGACGGCCAGTGCCGCGGCACAGGGCGCCAAGGAGGCTTCAATCATTCCTGCGGCCGGTTTTTCGACCTGCGTCACCCGGTAGGGATGGGCGGCCAGACCGAGATCGCTGGCCAGCACGCGCCAGCCGAGGGCCAGCGCGGCGATGAGCAGCAAGGCGAGGAGAAGCGGCTCGCTGCCGAGCAGCACGTAGACGTGCGCCAGGCCGAGCAGGACGCCGCCGCCAAGCAGGAAATGAAAGCCACGCCAGCGCCGGTAGGGCAGGTGCACGGCGAAAGTCGCTGCCAGGCCGAGCATGAGCAGCAGCAGCCCCGCCCAGCCGAGCCACAGGGGCCAGGATTGCGCCCGC
Source organism: Candidatus Accumulibacter adiacens (assembly GCA_000987445.1). Classification (GTDB taxonomy): domain Bacteria; phylum Pseudomonadota; class Gammaproteobacteria; order Burkholderiales; family Rhodocyclaceae; genus Accumulibacter; species Accumulibacter adiacens. The sequence goes on from LBIU01000101.1 coordinate 15,052, forward strand.
GGATCGAGCGTTTGCCAGGCCAGTGGTGGCGCTTCTGCCCAGGCGTCGAGCGCCAGCGCCAGCGGGTGGCAGAGGAGCAGCAGGTAGGCGAGCATCCCGCAGCGGTGATGCCAGCGATAGCTCAGTTCGAGCCCGCCCACGAGGCGCGCCAGGCGGGTTTCGCGAACCATCAGCACCAGACTGGCGACCAGCAGGGCAGTGCCCGCCCATCCGGCGACGATGCCGGTGCTGCGCCAGGCGGTCAAATCCTCCGGAAATGCCCAGTAGACGCTGGCCAGGGCGATCGACAAGGCCAGCATTGGCGCGACCAGGCAGCGGGCTGAGGCGGCCCTTGCTGCGGCGCTTGGCCAGAGGTTCATTCCAGCCGGCCGCGCGCACGCAGCTTGTCGCAGCCGGATTCCTTGGCCGCTTCGAGAACGACTCCCGCCTGAAGGGCTCGCGCGGCCATTTCGGCGTGCCGTTTCTTCTGGTAGGCCTTGCATTCCTGATAGGTCGTGAAGCTGCGCATCAGCCGCTGGTGCTCGACCCGCTCGTCCGGGCTCATGAATTGCCAGCCGGCGGTGTTCCGGCGAGCCGCGTGCCAGGGCCCCGCTGCCAGAGCGACCGTGAGCAGTGGCAGAAGCAGCACGCTTGCCAGCAGTGTTCTGCGCGCGAATGGCTTCATCGATTAAGGCCGCGGAAGGATGTCCACGGTCTCAAGGCGCGATCTCAAGTTGCTCCGGGTCGAGCAGCAGGAAGCGGGCAAAGCGCTTCTGCTTCCGGCTGCCGTCGTCGCTGACGATGACGATGCGCGGCCGGCCATCGATCAGCGCCGCGCTGATCCCCTCGGCGTGTTCGAAACCGGGCAGGCCGGCGACGCTCACCCGGCGCGCGGGCGCCTGCTCGTCGCCACTCCAGAACCAGAGTTCGAACGGCACCTGCGTGCGCGCCATTGGACCCGCGATGAGCAGGTAGCCTTTCAGCAAGGGGACGTAGGCCATGCCGCGAATGCCGTTGCCGCCAAGATCGAGGGTCGTCAGCGAGGCGGCGATGTTCGGTGCGCTGTCCGCTGCAAACAGCCTTGCCGGGTCTTGCAGGTAGGCGACAATTGCGAGGCCTTCGAGCAGCGGCGAGCGAAATCCGATCAGCAGCGCGCGCTGGTCGGGACTCATGGTCAGGCCTTCGATGTTGAGCCCGCCATCGGCTTTTACGTCGCGTATCTCGGCCGCAGCAGCCAGCAGCGGGTGCGCTGCGGTCAAGGCCTGCTTCAGGCCGGTGACGACGCCGGCGTCGACCACGCGCTCGCCGTCGAGGCGAAAGCGGATCAGTTTTTCGCGTGCTGCCTGCGCCTCGCCGTCCTTGTCGCGGGAGTGAGAGGTAATTGCATAGACGACGCCTGCGCGGTCGACGGCGACCCCTTCGAGGTCGTCGAGTTTACCGACTGCAACGGGCCTTCCAGGCGCGTCGTCTGGCGCGCCCTTGGCGAACACGGCGAGGGCCTGACGGAGCCGGTCAAGCCAGCTCGCCTCGCGCCTGGCTTGGTCTGCTGCCAGGGGCGTACTGCTGACCTGGCCATCGCCGTCGATGGCGAGCAGGCTGAGCGGCTGCCGGCTGTCGTCCTCAACGACGATGAAGCGGCCGTCGGGGAGTTGCTGGATACCCGATGGCTCATAGACGCCGGGCAGGGTACGGAAGCAGGGGGGGGCGTTCGCTGGCAATTGCATGCTCTCCGGCCAAGGATGGGAGTCAGCGCGTTGCGTGCTTTCTGTGCTGTGGGGAGCAGTATCCATGGCCACGGAGTGGTCGTCAATCGCGTGCGCTCCGCGCGCTCAAGTGCCTCGGCTCTCAGATCCGACACATGCCGACATTGTCGGCGATCGGACGCCAGCGATGGCCCTTGCGGCTCAGGAGGGCGTCGGCTGCGCCAGGGCCATCGCTGCCGGCGGCGTAGGAGGGCAGGGACTCGTCCCGTTGGGCGGCCCAGGCGTCTTCGATCGGGCTGATCAGTCGCCATTGCGCCTCGACGCCGTCGCGACGGGTGAACAGCGTCGGGTCGCCGCGCATGGCATCGAGCAGCAATACCGCGTAGGCGGAGGGCGGCTCGCCGGCAAAGGCCGAGCGGTAACAGAAGTCCATGCTCACCGCGGCTGCTTTTTTTCCCACTCCCGGCTGCTTGGCGCCGAAGGCGAGACTGATTCCCTCGTCGGGCTGGATGCGCAGCGTGATGCTGTTGGACTCGACCGCGGCAGCGCTGGGAAACAGCTTGACCGGCGCATGCTGAAAATGGACGGTGATTTCAGTGACCTGTCGGGCGAGGCTTTTTCCGGTCCGCAAATAGAAAGGCACGCCTGCCCAGCGCCAGTTGTCGATGGACAGCTCGAGTGCGGCATAGGTCTCGGTACGGGAGTCGCGTGCGACGCCCTGCTCCGCGTGGTAGCCGGGCACGGGCAGGTCGTCGATCCTTCCCGCGGCATACTGCGCGCGCACCGTGCGGCGGCCCACTTCCTCAGCGGTCATCGGGCGAATGCTGCGCCAGACCTCGATCTTCTTGTCGCGGATGACGTCGGCGTCGAGGCTTGCGGGTGCTTCCATGGCCGTCAGTGCCAGGAGTTGCAGCAGGTGGTTGGCGACCATGTCGCGCAGCGCCCCGGCTTCTTCGTAGTAGCCCGCCCGATGTCCCACGCCCAGGGGTTCGGCGGCGGTGATCTCCACGTACTTGACATGGTTGCGGTTCCACACCGGCTCGAACAGCGCGTTGGCGAAGCGGAAGAAGAGAAGGTTCTGTACCGTTTCCTTGCCCAGGTAGTGGTCGATGCGATAGACCTGTCGCTCAGCGAAGGCCTCGGCGACCGTGGCGTTGAGGGCGTGCGCCGAGGCCAGGTCACGGCCGAAAGGCTTTTCGATGACGATGCGTGACCAGCCTTGCTGCTCCTGGTTCAGCCCCACTCTGGCCAGTTCGCGAACGATGATCGGCGCGGCGCTGGGAGCGGTGGCCAGATAGAAAAGCCGGTTGGCGGCGGCGGGCTGGGGCCGGCCGTTCAGGAATTCCGCCAGTCGCCGGTGGCTGTCCGGGTCGGCGAAATCGCCCTGCAGATAATGCAGCCGCGATGCGAAAGCCGGCCATTTTTCGGCAGCGCAATCAGCACCATCAGCGCCATCACTGAAACCGCGGGTCTCGGGCGATTCGGCAACGCCGGCCCGCAGATGCTCGCGGAAGGCGTCGCCGGTCAAGGCTTGGCGACCGATTCCGACGACCTGAAAATGCTCATTCAGGCAGCCCTCGCAGGCCAGGCGGAACAGCGCCGGTATCAGCTTGCGCCGCGTCAGGTCGCCGGTGGCGCCAAAAATGATCAGTGTGCACGACTCGGCCGTGGGCAGGGGCGTGGCCGGCGCCGCGAGTGGGGCGCTCGGATCGTTCGGTGCAGGCATCTGCTTCTCCTTGCCCGGGCGGGTGGGCGTGTCATCGGTCGGCGGAGGTGCTGAAAAAGATGTCGACGCCGCCGGCGGCAGTGATCCGACTCGCCGGAATGGCGGCGCCATCGCGCCAGTCTTGCAATGCTTTCTGCTTGTCTGCGCCGCTGACCAGGAAGATCACCTGTCGCGCACCACTCAGCCGTGCGGGGCTCAGCGAGACCCGTTGCGGCGGCGGCTTTGGGGCGTGCAGCACCGGGATGACCGTCGGGAGCCTGGCCGCGTTTTCCCAGGCCTGGCCGGGAAACAGGCTGGCGGTATGGCCGTCTTCGCCGAGTCCGAGCAGTACCAGATCGAAGTCATTTCCCTCGCCCATGGTGGCCAGTTCCTGTGCGTAGAAGAGGGCCGCCCTTGCCGGGCCCAGTTCAGCCGGGATGGGGTGCACCTGCGAACGCGGAATGGCCACCTGATCTAGCCACGCGCAGCTCGCCAGCGCACTGTTGCGTTCGGGGTCTGCAGGCGGCAGGCAGCGCTCGTCGCCGAAATAGACGTGCCATGCCGACCAGTCCGTCTCGACCGTGCGCAGCGCTTGGTAGACCTCGCGTGGCGTCGTGCCGCCGGCGAGCACGATGCGAAAGAGTCCGCGTTCGCCGATGGCGCGCCGCGCGCTGGCCAGGATGGCACCCACGGCGGCTGTTTCCAGCTTGCCACGGCGGGTGAATTCGTGCCACCGGCGTTGCTGCCGCGTGGTGTTCAGCCCGGTCTCGCGTTGTCCGGCGCTAGTCGCCACGGGACGTCATTTGCGCGTCGGTTCGACATGCCCGCCGAAGCCCTCGCGCATCGCGGAGAGCATCTTTTCTGCGAAGCTGTGCTCCTGTCGCGAGCGGAAGCGGGCGTAGAGCGCGGCGGTGAGCACTTCGGCGGGCACGGCCTCGTCGATCGCCGCCTGCACCGTCCAGCGGCCTTCGCCGGAATCCTGCACGAAGCCGCTGTAGCCGGAGAGGTCGGGCTGCCTGGCCAGCGCAGCCGCGGAAAGGTCGAGCAGCCACGAAGTCACCACGCTGCCGCGCCGCCACAGCTCGGCGATATCGGCGAGCTCGAAGGGGTAGCGTTCATCCGTCGGCAGGGCTTCGCTGTTGGCGTTCCTGAGGATGTCGAAACCCTCGGCGTAGGCCTGCATCAGGCCGTACTCGATGCCGTTGTGCACCATCTTCACGAAGTGCCCGGCCCCAGCCGGGCCGCAATGAAGATAGCCATGTTCGGCACTGCCGCCCGGTTCTCTCCCCGGCGACGGGGGGATGCCGGACGGGCCCGGCGCCAGCGTCCGGAAAACCGTTTCCAGCCGCTTCGCTGCTGCCGCATCGCCGCCGACCATCAGGCAATAGCCGCGCTCCAGGCCCCAGACGCCGCCGCTGGTGCCGGCGTCGAGATAGACGATGCCACGTTCGGCGAGCAGTCGTGCGCGGCGCACGTCGTCCTTGAAATGGCTGTTGCCGCCATCGACGATGACGTCGCCAGCGGCGAAATGGCTGGCCAGTTCCATCACCGTGGTGTCGGTCATCGCGCCCGCCGGGACCATGATCCAGGCGGCGCGTGGTGGCGTCAGCCTGTCGGCCAGCTCGGCCAGGCTGGCGGCGCCGGTCGCGCCCTCCTGCACCAGCTGCGCGACGGTTTCCGGCTTGCGGTCGTAGACCACGCACTCGTGTCCCCCCTGCAGCAGCCGCCGCGCCATGTTCGCGCCCATGCGCCCCAATCCCAGCATCGCGATTTGCATGCTCATACTCCTCTTGATCGGCAAGGAACCTCAGCTATATTACTCCTCTTGATCAACGTGAAAGTCGCGCAGGCGATTCACCCCCCTTCCTTCTCACCTGGCCGGAAAAGGGCCGGCGGTTGAGACCGGGAATTCAAGGGATCTCGGCGGCTGTTTCCGCTTACACTACCGGCTTGTGAGCAAGAGCGTACTATCGCCAGTTGGGCGCCCAGCGGACAACAGGGAAGCGCTGACCGCCATGGCAGCGACCTGCCGCCTGGCGGCCGTCTGACGTCGGAGGCGCTGCGTCGGGCGTTGCGGCTTGCTCGCACATTCGCCAAGCGGCACGCCACATAACAATCAGGGGAAGAACATGACTGAAAAGAAGTCCGGGATCATTTACACACTCACGGATGAGGCGCCGCTGCTGGCGACCTGTGCCTTCCTGCCGATCATCCGGACCTTTGCCGGACCGGCCGGGGTCGACGTCGAAACCAGCGACATTTCCGTCGCGGCCCGCATCCTCGCCGAATTTCCGGACTACCTGAGCGACGAACAGAAGGTCCCGAACAACCTCGCCGAACTCGGTCGTCGTACCCTGCTGCCGGAAACCAACATCATCAAGCTGCCGAACATCAGTGCCTCGTTGCCGCAACTGACGGCGGCGATCAAGGAACTGCAGAAGCGCGGCTTCAAGGTGCCCGATTTCCCCGAGAGCCCGAAGAGTGACGCGGAAAAGGACGTCAAGGCCCGCTATTCGAGGTGCCTGGGCAGTGCGGTCAATCCGGTGCTGCGCGAAGGCAACTCCGACCGCCGTGCACCGCAGGCCGTCAAGCGCTATGCGCGCAAGAACCCGCACTCGATGGGCAAGTGGAGCATGGCTTCGCGCACCCACGTGGCGCACATGACCCATGGCGACTTCTACCATGGCGAGAAGTCGATGACGCTGGACAAGGCGCGTGACGTCAAGATGGAGCTGCTCACCAAGAGCGGCAAGGCGATCGTGCTCAAGCCCAAGGTCTCGCTGCTCGACGGCGAGATCATCGACTCGATGTTCATGAGCAAGAAAGCCTTGTGCGATTTCTATGAAGAGCAGCTGGAAGACGCCCGCGAAACCGGTGTCATGTTCTCGCTGCACGTCAAGGCGACGATGATGAAGGTCTCGCACCCGATCGTGTTCGGCCACTGCGTACGGATTTTCTACAAGGATGCCTTCGAAAAGCACGCCGAGTTGTTCGCCGAGCTGGGGGTCAATGTCAATAACGGCATGTCCAACCTCTACGACAAGATCGCCACCCTGCCCGAGTCCCGCCGCGAGGAAATCCTGCGCGACCTGCACGCCTGCCATGAACACCGTCCCGAACTGGCGATGGTCGACTCGGCCAAGGGCATCACCAACTTCCACTCGCCCAGCGATGTGATCGTCGATGCCTCGATGCCGGCCATGATCCGTATCGGCGGCAAGATGTGGGGTGCCGATGGCCGCCCCAAGGACACCAAGGCGGTGATGCCGGAATCGACCTTTGCCCGCATCTATCAGGAGATGATCAACTTCTGCAAGACCAACGGCAACTTCGATCCGGTGACCATGGGTACGGTGCCCAACGTTGGTCTGATGGCCCAACAGGCGGAGGAGTACGGCTCGCACGACAAGACATTTGAAATCAAGGAAGCGGGCGTGGCCAACATCACCGATCTGGCGACCGGCGAAGTGCTGCTTTCGCAGAACGTCGAGGAAGGCGACATCTGGCGGATGTGCCAGGTCAAGGACGCGCCGATCCGCGACTGGGTCAAGCTGGCGGTCACCCGTTGCCGCAACTCCGGCATGCCGGCTCTCTTTTGGCTCGACCCGTACCGTCCGCACGAAGCCGAACTGATCAAGAA
>LBIU01000102.1 GCA_000987445.1 Candidatus Accumulibacter adiacens
CGATCACGGGCGGGGCGCTGCGCTGGCGCGACGAGTCGCATGGGGAGCCCTTCGATGCCCGTGTTGACGGGCTTGCCGCCAAGCTGAGCAATGTGGACAGCAAGGGCAGCGCAGCGAGCGAGTTCGATCTGGCGTTCAGCCTGGACGCCGAGCCATGGGTCAAGCTCAAGGCTTTCTCCGTGAAGGATGGCCGTTTCGATCTCGCCAAGCGCGAGCTGCGCATTGGTGAGGTTGCGGCGCGCGACGTGATGCTGCTGATCCGGCGCGCCGCAGACGGCAGCATCCTGTTCGTCGAGCCGCCTTCCCTGCGCGCCGTCGAGGCTTCGCAGGCAGATGCGTCGAAGCCGTGGAAGTTGACCCTCGCCAAATACCGCGGCGAAAACCTCGGCTTGCGCTTTGAGGACTCGCTCATCTCGCCGCTGGTGGTGCACACCATCGCAGGAATGGAGGTGGACGCCGAGAATCTGTCGACCGAGCCCGGCACGACCGCCAGGATTGCGACGCGTTTCAGAATCAACACGAGGGGCGAGGTCGAGATTGGCGGCAGCTTCACGCTTTTTCCACTCGACAGCGAGCTCAAAGTCGCCGTCAAGACCCTGCAACTGACACCATTGCAACCGTACTTCACGGACCAGTTGAACGTGGTTCTTTCGCGTGGCCAGGTGAGTTTGAGCGGCGACTTGCGCATGCAACAGACGCCGCTCACAGGCGCTGCCGATGCCGGCCAGTTGGCGGGACGTTTCACCGGGCAAGTGGCAGTCGGCGACTTCGCGGCGGTCGACAAGCGCGATTCCTCCGACTTCCTGAAATGGAAATCCTTGACATTTGGCAATCTCGACGCGCGCCTGAATCCGAACTCACTGTCGATCGGCGAGGTGGGGCTGGCACAGTTCTTTGCACGCGTGGTCATCGACCCTCAGGGCAAGCTGAACCTGTCGCAGATCGTGCGCGAATCCGCGCCGGCTGATGACGCCAGGCAGGCGACTGCCGTGGTCTCTGCACAGGGCAAGGCCGTCGCGCCGGTCGCCAGCGGAGACCGACCCGCGCTGCCGATAAAGGTCGGCAAGATCAACTTGCGCGGGGGCGACATCAAGTTCACCGACAACTTCATCAAGCCGAACTACTCGGCCGATCTGAAGAAAATCGGCGGCACGATCAGTGGCCTCTCGTCCGCAGACGGAAGCCTTGCAAGCCTGGATTTGCGTGGGAGCTACGACGACATTGCACCGCTGACCATAGCCGGTCAGCTCAACCCGTTGATCGCCGATCCCTTTCTCGACATCAAGGCCGACGTCAAGGGTATCGAATTGACCGCGCTTTCACCGTACTCCAGCAAGTACGCTGGCTATGCGATCGACAAAGGCAAGTTGTCGCTGTTCGTCAAGTACAAGATCGAGAGGAAGCAACTGACTGCCGAGAATCGGATATTCCTCGATCAGCTGACCTTTGGGGAAGCGGTCGATAGTCCGGAGGCAACCAAGCTGCCGGTGACCCTCGCCGTTGCCCTGCTCAAGAACAGCCAGGGGGAAATCGACATCAATCTGCCGGTTGCGGGTTCGCTCGATGACCCGGAATTCAGCATTGGCGGGGTGCTTGGCGAGTTGATCGGCAATCTCCTGGTCAAGGTCGTTACCTCGCCCTTCGCCCTGTTGGGTTCGGTGTTCGGCGGTGGCGAAGAGCTGTCGAACGTTGCCTTCGATTCCGGGCGGGCGTCGCTAACCGCCTCGGCGAAGCAGCGCCTTGAAGCACTGGCCAAGGCCCTTCTTGCGCGGCCGGCCCTGAAGCTCGAGATTACGGGACAGGCCGACCCGGACAGCGATCGCGAGGGCTTGAAACGCGCTCGACTGGACGGCAAGCTGCGGGCGCTGAAGCGTGAGGGCGGCAAGAAGGGCGACGACGATGTCGTGGTAGAGACCATGGAGATGGACAGCGAGGAGTATGCGCAGCTCCTGGAACGTGTTTATAGTGACCAGGACTTCGAGAAGCCGCGCAATCTGCTCGGCATCGCGAAGCGTCTGCCTGTCGAGGAAATGGAGGCGCTGGTGCTTGCCAATACGCGGGTTGATGAGCAGGACCTGCGCGATCTGGCCGAGCGGCGGGCGAAGGCCGTACGCGACCGGCTGCTCGCAGACAAGGTTCCGGCGCAGCGCCTGTTCCTGCACCCAGCCGAAATCGTCAAGGCCGACGACAAGTCAGCATCGCCCGTGCCGGGCAAGGGAAACCGGGTTGTATTCTCCCTGCAGTAGGCTTGGTCGCGCTGCGCTTGCTGGTCTTGCGGCCAGCCTCTCGGAGTCAAGCCGATGAGCGAGCCCTGGTTCTATGCGATGAGTTCGCTGGCCGTGTTGCTGATCGTTCTCCAACTCGCCCTGTTGTTGCGTGCCGGAACGACGCGCGAGGTGATGGCAGTGCGTTTACGCGACCTGCAAGCGGGCCTGGAGCGGCTGGAGCGTGATTTGCGGCAGGAGTTGTCGCTTGGCCGGCAGGAGGCGGCAAGCACGGCGCGTGGTGATCGCGAGGAGCAGTCGCAGTCGCTGAACCGCGTCTCCCAGACGCTTGCCTCGCAGTTGGCCCAGCTCGGGCGCTTGCAGGCACAGCAGCTCGAATCCTTTGCCCAACAACTGGCACGCCTGACGAACAGTAACGAGCAGCGCTTCGAACAGCTCCGCCGGGCAGTGGAGGCCCGCCTTGGCGCGATGCAGGCCGACAACGCCAGCAAGCTCGAAGAGATGCGCCGCACGGTCGATGAAAAGCTGCACGCGACGCTGGAGAAACGCCTCGGAGAATCCTTCAAGTTGGTCAGCGATCGTCTCGAGCAAGTCCATAAAGGCCTTGGTGAAATGCAGACGCTGGCCGCCGGCGTCGGCGATCTGAAAAAAGTGCTGACCAACATCAAGACCCGTGGCAGCTGGGGGGAAGTGCAGCTGGGGACGCTCCTCGATCAGTTGCTGAGTAGCGAGCAATACGGCAGGAACGTGGCCACGCGCCCGGAGTCCTCGGAACGCGTCGAGTTCGCCATTCGTTTGCCCGGTCGAGCGATCGGCGAGGACGAGCAGCGGCCGGTGTGGCTGCCGATCGATGCGAAATTTCCGCTCGAGGATTATCAGCGTTTGCTCGAGGCGCAGGAACGGGCCGATCCGCTGGCCTCGGAAACGGCGATCAGGGCGCTGGAGGTTCGCCTGCGTGAGGAAGCGCGAAAAATCCACGAGAAGTACGTCGAACCGCCGTACACCACCGACTTCGCGATCCTCTATCTGCCAACCGAAGGCCTCTATGCCGAAGCCTTGCGGCGGCCGGGACTGGTGGACAGCCTGCAGCGCGATCTGCGCATCTGCATCGCCGGGCCGACGACGCTGGCGGCGCTGCTCAACAGCCTGCAGATGGGCTTTCGAACGCTGGCCATCGAGCGCCGGTCGTCGGAAGTGTGGGCCCTTCTCGGTGCCATCAAGACCGAGTTCGGCAGGTTCGGCGAGGTCCTCGAGGCCACGCATCGGAAGCTCGAACAGGCCAGCCGCAGTATCGAAGCAGCCGGTGTGCGGACGCGGCAGATCGAGCGCAAGCTGCGTGGCGTCGAGGCGCTGCCGGCGAGCGAGGTGCGTTCGCGGCTGGGCGTTCTGGAAGATCTCGGCGCGTCGGGCGAAGAGTCTTGAGACGGGCCGGGGCGGAAATGGAGGCTGCGTTTCTGGCGACGACCTATCGGGTGGAGACTCCAGAGCGTTTCTTCGACTTGCGCATCGGCCTGGTCAGCACCGAGTTCGATGAATTCCTGCGTCGTCAGTGGCTGGCTCTCGGCTCGCCGGCCACCGCTGCAGCACCCGCCAGCCCGGCGATCGGCTGGGGAATCGTGACCGCCCACAATCCCGGCGAGCGGCTTGCCGATCACCAGAATGCGCTTCGCCAGCGCCGCTTGCGCGCACGCATCGCCGCGTCGCCTTGCGCCTTCTTCGCCGCCAGCAACATCGCCGACGGCGGCGGCGATCACCCCGCCGGCTGGCCGGTGGAAGCGAGCTATCTCGTCTTCCCTGCCGATGAACAGCAAGTTGCTGCCCTCGGTCGTGAATTCGGCCAGCTCGCGGTCGTCTTCGGCGAAACGGGTTCGGCGCCGCGCTTGTTGTGGGTGTGAAGGAAAGTTCCCTGTCGGCTGTGACTTTTCCGGCACGGCTTGCCAGTGCGGGGCGCCTAGAATGATCTTTTACGCAAGCGAGCGACATCGGTGAGCAAGCACCTTGGACGTTTCGAGCTGATTCGCGAGCTGGGTCGAGGCACGCAGAGCGTCGTCTATCTGGCGCGCGATCCGCATCTGCAGCGGCAGGTGGCGATCAAGACCCTGCACTTCGCCCGTTCGGACCCGCAGCTGAAGCAGCAACTGCTCGAAGAAGCGCGCACGGTCAGCCAGTTGCGTCACCCGAATATTGTGCCGATCTTCGAGGCCGCCGAGGAAGCCGGCGATCTCTATCTGGTGTTCCAGCATGTGCCGGGCAGGAATCTTTCCGAACACCTGCGGCTCAGCGGTGGCCTGCCGACGGACAAGGCGATCGCCATCATGCAGGCGGTTCTCGATGCCGTGGCACACGCGCATGCAGCAGGAATCATTCATCGTGATCTCAAGCCCAGCAACATCCTGATCGACGACGATGGACTGCCGCGGGTCATGGACTTCGGCATCGCCAGTCGTGCCGAGGGTCGGGCCAGCGACGGTGGCCAGCTGTCCGGCACGCCAGCGTACATGGCGCCCGAGTACATCGCGCAACGGACAAGCACGGAAAGGAGCGATGTTTTCGCGGCCGGGCTGGTGTTCTATGAACTGCTCAGCGGCCAGCGCGCACTAGCCGGCAGCAATATTGACGAGGTGATGCAGCGGATTGTCAGTACCGATATCATGCTGCCGACCGAGCTCAGTGGCGCGCTCGACGAGCGCCTGGTGGCGCTGCTCTACCGGGCTCTGGCGCGCGATCCGGAGAGGCGCTTCGCGTCGGCCGCAGAGATGCGGGCAGCCCTCGATGACTATCTGCTCCCCGAAGCGCCGCTGCCGGTGGCCGATGCGCGACAGAGCACGATCGAATTCCTGCTCCGGCGCATGCGCCACAAGAGCGATTTCCCGGCGCTGTCGGAATCGGTCGGGGCGATCAACCGGATCACCGCTTCCGAAAATCAGAACCTCTCCGAGCTCTCGAACACCATCCTCAAGGATTTTTCCCTGACCAACAAGATTCTGCGGATGGTGAACTCGGTGCACTATCGGCAGGCCGGTGGCGGCAGTATCAGCACCGTGTCACGAGCGATCGTCGTTCTCGGTCTCGATGCGGTGCGCAGCATTGCCATCACGGTGATGCTCTTCGAGCACTTGCAGAACAAGGACAACGCCGATCAGCTCAAGGAAGAGTTCCTGCGCGCCAATCTGGCCGGTGTCCTGGCCAAGGACATCGGCGGCAAGAGCACGACGCGCGGCGATGTCGAGCAGGCCTTCATCTGCTCGATGTTCCATAACCTCGGCCGTCTGCTGAGCCAGTATTATTTCCCTGAGGAAAGTGCCGAGATTCGGCGTCTGGCGCAGCAGAAGAACTGTGCCGATGATGTGGCGGCCTTGCAGGTTCTCGGTCTGTCGTTCGAGGACCTCGGGGTTGGTATCGCGCAGAGCTGGGGTTTTCCGAGGCTGATCGTAAACAGCATGCGCAAGCTGCCCGCCGGCAGTATTCGCCGTCCGGCAAATACTGAAGATCGCCTGCGCGTGCTGGCGGCATTGTCCAACGAGTTGTGTGGGCTGGTCGCCGCTGCTGGAGGCGAGCAGCCGCAGAAGGAGCTGCGGCGGATCGCTGCCCGTTTCGGCGAGGCCATCGAGCTCGACGAGCAGGGCCTGCAGCGAACGCTGGTAAAGTCCTTCGAGCAGATGTCGCAGTTTGCCGGCATCATGCACCTCGATCTGCAGAAGACACTCCTGGGCAAGCAGATCCGGGGCTGGGGCAGTGCCGCCGGTGCAGCGGGCGGGCTGGCAGCTGCCGTGGGGCGTCCGCTCGCGGAGGACGGTCTCGCCGGGACCGTTCTTTCCGATGTCGCCCCGCAGGCGCCGATCGGCAATGCGCCGGCCAGCGATGCGCTGGCGGTCGATGATGCCAGCTCCGCTTCGGCAGGCACGTCAGCGAGCAGCGAAGCCATTCTGATGGCCGGCATTCAGGACGTCAGTAACGCCCTGATCAGTGACTTCAAGCTCAATGATGTGCTGCGCATCATCCTGGAAACGATCTATCGGGCGAAGGGCTTCAAGAACGTCATCCTGTGTGTTCGCGACGGGCGCAGCAATGCCATGCTCGGTCGTTTCGGTTTTGGTCCGCAGGCTCCGGAGATTGCCCGCCGCTTCCGGTTTTCGCTGGTCTTCAGCGCCGACATCTTTCATGCGGCCCTGGCCAACGGGGTGGATGTTCTGATCAGCGATACCCGTGACGCGAAGATCGCGCCACGTATCCCGGCCTGGTTTCGCCGCGCGGTGACAGCGGAAACCTTCGTCGTCTTCCCGCTCTGCGTCAGGGGCAACCCGTTGGCCATGATCTACGCCGATCGTCAGCGGGCCGGGGAGATCGTCATTGCCGAGCAGGAGCTGTCCTTGCTGCGCACCCTGCGCAATCAGGCGGTGCTGGCCATCAAGCAGTCAATCTGATGGGTGTGCCGCCCTGCTGCGGCGAGTGACGCGGGCCTACCAGAGTTTCCACCACGGGACCTCACGGTCGAGGCCGCGTACGTAGTATTCGCTGTTCGGGTAGTTCTTGCGCATGACCCGCTCGGCGTCGTCGCGCAGATCGTTCAGGCCGAGGGAGTCGTAGGCCTTGACCATGATGAACAGCGCTTCTTCGCTGGACGGGGTGTCGGGATAGTTGATCATCGCGAACTGGGCGCGATTGGCGGCGGCCAGATAGGCGCCACGTTTGATGTAATAGCGGGCCACGTGCAGTTCGAGGCGGGCCAGGGCGTTGACCAGGTACTTCATGCGCAACAGCGCATCGGGGGTGTATTTGCTGTTCGGAAAGCGGGTCACCAGTTCCTTGAAGGAATCGAAGGATTCACGGGCCCCCTTGGGGTCGCGCTCCGTCATGTCCTGATTGCTGATCGAACCGAGCAGGCCGAGGTCTTCGTTGAAGTTGATCAGTCCGCGCAGGTAATACACATAGTCGACATTCGGGTGGTTCGGATGCAGCTTGATGAAGCGGTCACAGGCGGCGATTGCCGAGGCAGGTTCCTGATCCTTCCAGTAGGCATAGGCGATCTCGATCTGTGCTTGCTGGGCATAGCGACCGTAGGGGTAGCGCGACTCGAGCTTCTCGAAGTAGCCGATGGCCTTGGTGTAGGAGCCGTCGTTGAGCGCATCCTTGGCTTCGGCGTACAGCTTGTTGGCCGACCAGCCGATGGTTTCATCCTTGGTGTCGGGAAGAAGCCCGCAGCCGGCGACCAGAGAGGCGAGGAAAAGCGCTGCGATAACCGCTAAACTACGCATGATGAAAAACCCACAGAAGAAAGAAGCACTGGCGGAGGAGTCGACGCGGAACGGCGAGCTTGCGGATTATAGCGCAAACCCCCGAATTGACCTGAGCGTACCCGAGGATTGCAGCGGTCAGCGGCTCGATCAGGTTCTTGCGCAGCTCCTCGCACAGCATTCGCGCAGCCGTCTGCAGAGCTGGATACGTGAGGGCAGGGTGACGGTCGGCGGTGAGCGCGTCCTCGAGCCGCGCCAGAAGCTGTGGGTTGGCGAAAGCATCGAAGTCGCCGAGGCGCCGGACGAGCGAGCCGAATCGTCGGCGCCCGAAGATATCCCCTTGCAGGTAGTGTACGAGGACGAATGCCTGATCGTCATCGACAAACCCGTCGGTCTGGTGGTTCATCCGGGCAACGGCAACTGGAGCGGGACCTTGCTCAATGCCTTGTTGTACCACGCGCCACAGCTCGACAAGGTGCCGCGGGCGGGTATCGTGCATCGTCTGGACAAGGATACCAGTGGGCTGATGGTGGTTGCCAAGACGCTCGAGGCGCAGACCGATCTGGTCAGGCAGTTGCAGGCGCGTTCCGTAAAGCGCTGCTATCAGGCCCTGGTGCGGGGTATCGTCGAGCGCGCCGGCAGCGTCGACGCTCCTATCGGGCGGCATCCGACGCTGCGCACCCGCATGGCCGTGCTGCGCACGGGCAAGGCCGCCCGTACGCACTACCGTGTTCTGGAGCAGTTCCTGGCCTGCACGCTGATCGAGTGCGCGCTGGAAACCGGGCGTACGCACCAGATCCGCGTGCACATGACCTCGATTGGGCACCCGCTGGTCGGTGACCCGACCTACGGCAACGGTGCCAGCCGCGTGCCACGGGTTGCCGAATTCCCGCGTCAGGCGCTGCACGCCTGTCGTTTGTCGCTGCGTCATCCGGGTACCGGCAAGGTCATGCTGTGGCGCTCAGGCGTACCCGAGGATATGGCCACCCTGATCGACGGCGTGCGACTGGATGCGGTCGCCGCGCGCGCGGGCGAGTGTGTCTACGACGAAGCACCGGAGGACGACTGGGACGACGATGGCGATGATGATGGCGGCGGCCCGGAAGTGATCTTCGCCCGCGGCGACGACGACAGTGGCGACGACGCCGACGATGAGGATCTGGGTGAGCAGTGAGGGCTGGCTGCTGCCCGCCTGGCCAGCGCCGACGAGGGTGCGCAGCCTGATCACCAGCCGCAACGGTGGCGTGAGCCGGGCGCCGTACGCCAGCCTCAACCTCGGCGC
>LBIU01000787.1 GCA_000987445.1 Candidatus Accumulibacter adiacens
CGTGGCGACGACGCGGCGACCGTGCAGGTCCATTACGACAACGGCAAGGTGCGGATACATCACGGCAGCGAGGCGACCGCCCGCGACATCGAGCTGCACATGCCCACGGTGCGCACCCTGCGCAAGTACGAGGGCTTCAGCGGATCGGTGCGCAGCCTGCTCGCACGCGCGATTTCCCTGCTCGGCTTCACGCAGACGCCGCAGTACGGCAGCAAGGGCTTCGAGGCCGAGCTGGAAATCAAGAAGCTGACCGAAATCCGCGACGATCTGTTCGCCCGACAGGAAGCGATCGATCTCAACGCGCGGCGCCTGATCGACAAGGAAATCGACAACGCGATCATCGACCGGCACATCGCCGACATCGACAAGCAGATCCTGCAGCACATGCGCGACCTCGACTCGCTGGAGGCCGGCCAGGGTTTCATCGCCGCCCGGAAGAAATCGGCTGGACTCGTGCGGGCAGAGACGCTCGGGCTGGACCAGGCGACTCCGACGGGGCATTACTGGCGAGAGCGCGAGGGGCGACTCGAATTGGTGTGGCAAGACGAGAAGGCAGCGGGGTACTTCCTCAATCAGGATACCTTGCGAGCAGAGCTCGCCAAGGGCAAGGCGGGCGATGCGAAGCTCGCCATTCGCCCGATCGCCGAGAACGCGTCCGCAGGTGCCATGAAAGCGACTTCGATCGGTTTGGGAGATGCGCCGAAAGGACATCATTGGCGCGAGGACACGACCGGCGGGCTCAGGCTCGTACGCACGGACGAGAAGGCGCCGCACTTCTGGTTCGACCACGACGCCTACAGCAAGGCCGCGGACAAATCGAAACCCGCGAAGTTCATCCGCCCGATCGCGGAGAAAGCCGACAGCGATTCGGCGTCATTCGACGCCAAGACCTGGGACGAAGCCTACGGCGAGCTCGGTGGCGGCGAGACCAAGTCATCGTTCGGCAAGTTCACCAAAGTGATCGGCGAGCTCGGCGTCGACAAGGTGGCGATCATCGACAAGATGAAGCAAACGGAAGGCGGCGATTCGCGAGGCGATTCCCCGAACGGACTCCAGATCAGAACGATTCGGCACACCACCAAGCAACACTTCATCGCTGAAGTCATCCTGCCCCACCTGACCGATCCCAAGTCCCTGGCGGATTCGCCGCGCTACCAGGCGCTGATCGATCAGGGCACCAATCCGCGCGAGGCCCAGATCGCCGCCAGCCACGAGCGGCTGCT
>LBIU01000103.1 GCA_000987445.1 Candidatus Accumulibacter adiacens
CTGGCCCTGATCGGCAAGTTGCGCAAGGAGACGCGGACGCGCAGCCTGCCGGTCATCCTGCTGACGGCGCGCGGCGAAGAGTCAGACCGGGTTGCCGGGCTCGACGGCGGTGCCGACGACTATGTCGTCAAACCCTTCAGTCCGAAGGAACTGCTGGCGCGGGTTCAGGCGGTGCTGCGGCGTTGCTCGCCCGAGTGCGCCAAGGGGACGCTGAGTGCCGGACCGATCACGCTCGACACGGTCAGCCACGAAGCCAGCGTCGATGATCAGGCGATCACCCTGACGCCGACCGAGTTCCGTTTGCTGCGCTTTCTGATGGCCAACCCCGGGCGTGTATACTCGCGTCAGCAACTGCTCGACAACGTGTGGGGGGATCATGTCTACATCGAAGATCGCACCGTCGATATTCACATCCGACGCCTGCGCGTCGCTCTTGGACCGGCGGCCGAGCAGATGGTCGAAACCGTGCGCGGCGCTGGCTACAAGATGAGTGCCCGCTCGGGACCGAAGCCTGCGGACTCGTGACGCGCCGGGGGGCGTGGCTGGCGAAGTTCTTGCTGCGCAGGGTGCTGCCGATTGGCTGTCTCGCTGTGCTCGCGTGGTTCAGTCATGGGCCGGTCTGGGGGTGGGCGATCGCGGCGCTTGGCTGGGCGCTGCTCGTCCTGGTGCACAGCTGGCAGTCAGCAGCACTGGCTGCTTGGCTCGATTCCCCCGACGGTCGTCCATTTCCGCAGGCTGGCGGTGCCTGGGGCGAAGTGCTGGGCAAACTGGCGCATTGGCTGAACGAGCAGACGCAGCACCGCGAGGATGTTGAAACACGGCTGCGCTCGTTCAGGGGGGCAATGGACGCGGTCCCCGACGGGCTGGTGATTGTCGACGCTGGTCATCGCATCCAGTGGAGCAATCGTGCCGCCGGCGCGCACCTGGGAGTCCGCCTGCCGCGCGATGACGGGGTGATGATCGAGCACCTGGTGCGCACACCTGGCTTTGCGGAGTATCTGGCCAGCGCGGACGCGCCTAGCCCTTTCGTGCTGCAGGTGCCGGCGGCACGAACACGGGTATACACGATCCGCGTCGTTCCCCTCGGCGATGCCAACAAGCTGGTTGTCAGTCTGGACGTGACCGATGCCCGGCGCGTCGAATCGATGCGCAGCACCTTCGTCGCCAATGTTTCTCACGAGCTGCGCACCCCGTTGACCGTGGTCAGCGGTTTTCTCGAGTACTTCACCGACGAGGCTGCGGTGGACGCCGAACAGCGCAAGCAGTTCGCGCACCTGATGAGTGACCAGACGGCGCGCATGTTGAGCCTGGTCGACGACCTGCTGACCTTGTCACGGCTGGAAGCGGAAGACGCGCCAGCGAGCGAGGAGGATGTCGACATGGCGGATCTACTGAAGCAACTGCGGGCCGAAGGGCAAAGCCTAAGTGACGGTCGGCACCGCCTGGAGGTGATTTGCCAGGGGCCGGCCTTGCATGGCAACCGCAAGGAGCTGCACAGCGCCTTCGGCAACCTGGTGTCGAACGCCATCCGCTACACGCCGGCCGGCGGCGAGATCCGCATCGAATGGGCGGTGAGCGACGGCTGTGGCGTGTTTTCGGTGTGCGACTCCGGCGTCGGCGTCGCGGCCGAACATCTGCCGCGCCTGACCGAGCGTTTTTATCGTGTGGACCGCGGTCGTTCGCGCGACACCGGCGGGACCGGCCTGGGCCTGGCGATCGTCAAGCACATTCTCTTGCGCCATCAGGCGAAGCTGAAGATCGATTCGGAGCTTGGCGCCGGAAGCACTTTCCGTGCCACGTTTCCCGACTGGCGGCTGCGGACGCCAGCATGAGCGGCCGATCAAGAGAATGCTTGCCCGCTGC
>LBIU01000788.1 GCA_000987445.1 Candidatus Accumulibacter adiacens
CCCATTTCCCCCATCACTTTTGCCAGACGAGTAAAGAATGCCATCATCGACTGAACTTGTTCTTCGGAAAATATCGGTGCCCGCTCCATGGCGCCGATATAGGCAACTTCGTCGAATCCGAATTCCCTTGCCTGACGAATAAAATAGTCCTTGTCCGGTGGGCTCAAGAAGAACTGGCCGGTAAAGAAGTTGGCGACGTGCTCTCCACCAATGGTTATGGGTACAGAGACATCGACCATGCCGTTCTTGCATTGGTAAACGTTGTAGGCGTCACCCTTGTTTGATAGATCCGCAAGAATCGTGTCGCTTTCCCGGCACCGCGCACAGGTCATCGGATTGGTTCGATGAAACTGCGTACAGATATCCTGCCAACCCGTCGCGACCAGCACGTTTCCCTCAAGGTCGAGAATGGCGGTGACTGCGCCGTTGATCGCGGTGAAACTCAGGCATAGTTCTCGCAGTTCGTTGATGTCCACCAGCTCTGAAAATTTCAAGGGAACCTCCTCCAGAAAGTACGACCGTCTCAGTGTTGTTGCACTCCGTGGCCCAATCCATGATCAGTCATGGCCATTACTTGCCCTTGCCGTGAAAGTCGCGCATGCGACTCACGAACCTCCCTTCTCCCCTTGCGGGAGAAGGGCCAGGGGAGGAGGGGGACGGTCATGCCTTTCATGATTTGGGGTGTCTGCACCGGTCATGACCGTTAGGATGTCTGGGGAGCATTTTGTTCTTTTCCAACTGGACCTGACTTCCCGAATCGTAAGCGCGCGCTCATCAAATCCTCGATTGCGGGCGGTGACAGCGGGCTTTGGGCACGCCGATTGTGAGCAGGAGAAATTTGCGCAAACACCTTTGCTTCGCCCCGGCCCAGTAGACGGTGTCGTCAACCGTTTCGCAAGGCGAGAAGGTCGCCGCAATGGCAATCGCCAGCATCTCCAGGAAGTCATGCGGGGTCCCGTTTCTCGGCCAGCTCGGTTGGTCGATTTCGCTCAAGAAATTCATCCGCGGCGCGCCCTTGCCCGAAGTCATGTCGGTCGCCCACAAGATGAGAGTAGACCCGATCGCCGTGCAGTTTTCAAGCTTTTGGCATAATACTGCGAATGATAACGATTCCTCCCCGCGCCATGGTATGTCATCCGAGTGCAGACGCTCTGCCATCAACCGCACGGCAGCAGCCTTGTCCAGTCCCTTGTGGCTTGCAGCGGTTCTGCCAGCAAACTCAACCTTGTGCCCAGGTCGTTGATGCCCTCAAGGGCCGCATACACTCCTTCGGCCCCTAGCTGCCTGTGCGCGTCGATATCCTCAGCGGCCTGGTCAGCAGCGTCGGGTGTCGCTATGAGGATCACTGGGCCAGTGGCGGGCGCGCAGGGTGGCAATCCTTTCGAGACCTACGCCAATGACCTGAGCGGGCTTGCCGCGTCTTTGCCCGGAGATGGCCGGGGAAAGTGTGCGGCCACCCGCACATGTTGTTGCGGGATTC
>LBIU01000789.1 GCA_000987445.1 Candidatus Accumulibacter adiacens
GGGCATGGCACCTGACATGCTCGACCAGACGGCAAAGGAGGCCTGGCCGATCGTCAGCGCAACCTACATCCTGGCCTACGAAAAGGGTGAAGACGCTGCCAAGCAGCAGGGCGTGGTGGACTTCTTCAGCTGGGCGCTGAACAAGGGCGGGACGCTGGCTGGCGAGCTGGACTTCGTTCCCCTGCCGGCCAACGTGGTGGGCACCATCGAAGCCGAGATGAAGCGCATCAAGTAGTCCTGCGGTTCGCCACGCAACGGCGGCGGGCTTCGCGAAACGCCGCCTCGCCAGCGTCGGGGCGTCCGCGCAAGCGGTGCGATCGCGACGGAAGTCGATAGTGAGAAGGGGCGGTATGGAAGAAAGCATGGCGTGGAAAACGGTGAGAATGAATGATTCAGTCGCGCACGCGCAGGTGGATGCGTACGCGGCCCAGATCAGGCTCTTCAAACATCAGGATGCGCTCTTCCACAAGCTCACTTTCCTGTTCGCCTTCCTGGTGCTGGCGGCGCTGGCCGGGATCCTGATTTCACTGGCCATCGAGGCGGCGCCCGCGTTCCGCGCCTTCGGACCCGCTTTTCTGTGGAGCGGGGCGTGGAGCGTACCGGACGACGAGTTCGGTGCCCTGATCTCGATCTACGGCACGCTCAGCACGTCGCTCATCGCGCTGTTGATCGGGGTGCCGGTGAGCTTCGGTATCGCGCTGTTTCTCACCGAGAGTTGTCCCGGCTGGCTGCGTCGGCCGCTGGGGACGGCCATCGAATTGCTCGCCGGGGTTCCCTCGATCATTTACGGCATCTGGGGCCTGTTCGTTTTCGCACCCTTGTTCGCCAAGAATGTTCAGCCCTGGGTGCAGGCAGGCCTCGGCGATCTGCCGGTGATCGGCGGTTGGTTCGCCGGCCCGCCGCTCGGGATCGGCATACTGTCGGCAGGCATCGTACTGGCGCTGATGGTGATTCCCTTCATTGCCTCGGTGATGCGTGACGTCTTCGACACCGTGCCAGCGGTGCTCAAGGAATCCGCCTACGGTCTTGGTTGCACGACCTGGGAGGTGGTCTGGAACATCGTCTTGCC
>LBIU01000790.1 GCA_000987445.1 Candidatus Accumulibacter adiacens
GCGATTGCCATGGCGGGGACGGCGGCGTTTGTTGGCATCCGACAACGCGCCTCACTCCGCGTAGGAGGCCGATTCATCGGGCTATTGGGCGGCTGGGTGAATTCGGCGCTTTGACGGGGCGAGGCGTGGTCATCGCCCGATGAATCGGGCTCCTACAGGGTTTGGCGGTACGTGGAGGTTGTTGCGTGGCAGGTCGGGCCGTGGCGGGGTTTGCCGGCGGTCGGCGGCACGCCTGCGAAGATGTAGGAGCCCGATTCATCGGGCGATTGGGCGGCTGGGTGAGTTCAGGCGCTTTGACGATGCGAGGCGTCGTCATCGCCCGATGAATCGGGCTCCTACAGAGGGATGCCTGGAGGTGATCGTTTGCTGGGCCGGGCGATGGCGCTGTTGGGTTGGTCGGCCGGCGGCGAAAGGCTATGTCAGGCCCAGCCGCGTCGCTCGGTTTCTGCAATCAGCGCATTGGCCGCGGCGATCAGTACGGGAACATAGGCGTGTCCCGTCAGCAAGGCACTGGTCAGTACGTCGATGTCTTCGATGTACTCATGAACCATCTGATTCCTGATCTTGCGCATCGCCAGCCATTCATCGGCCGAGTCGAGTACGCCCAGGCGCTCGGCACGGTCGAGGTTGTCTATCACCGCCCCCGGATGTTCACCGAGAGCACGCAGGAACAGCGGCAAGAGCTTGTCTCCGACGGTGTCCTGCAGGCGGGCATATCTGCTGGCGAAGGCATCGACGCGCTCGGCCAGGTCTGGGTCTGAATCAAGCTGCGCGGCGGTATCTGACGTGAACTGGACGGCAAACAGGCGCTGGTCGGTCGTCTGCAGGTGCCTGCATTCCTTGCGCACGACCCTGATCAGAAACTGCATGCGTTCTGCCAGTTTGTCGTCCAGGATCACAGCAAGACCCCTTCCCGGTAAGCGACGGCATGGATGGGCAGGCGCCTGAGATTGGGGGCACTGATCAAGACGTCGACCTTGCGACCGTCCAGGGTGCGAGAGATTTTTGCGGAGAGCTGGGCCGCGAGAAGCGCGGGATTGCTCACCGGATCGTTCAGTTCGATCATGAGATCGAGGTCGCCACCGCGAGCAGCGTCATCGAGCCTGGAGCCAAAGACGCGGGTGCGAACCGCCTCGCCGGCCACTTGCACGGCGA
>LBIU01000791.1 GCA_000987445.1 Candidatus Accumulibacter adiacens
TCTGACCATCGTCGGCATCGGCGCCTCGGCCGGCGGCCTGGAGTCCTTCGAAGTCTTCTTTCGCCACCTGCCCGCGGATAGTGGACTGGCCTTCGTGCTGGTGCCGCACCTCGACCCGGGCCACGAGAGCCTTCTCGGCGAGATCCTGCAGCGTTCGACGACGATGCCGGTCCTTGAAGCCGAAGACCAGGTGCGCGTGGCGCCGAACACGGTCTATGTGATCCCGCCGAACCGCGAGATGGTCGTCTGCAAGGACAGACTGCGGCTCTCGGTTCCCGCCTTGCCGCGCGGCCGGAGAATGCCGATCGACACCTTTCTGCGCAGCCTCGCCGACGCCTGCAGCGAACACGCGGTGGGAATAATTCTCTCCGGCACCGGCACCGACGGCACGCAGGGGCTGCGCGCAATTCACGGCGCGGGTGGCCTCACCCTGGTCCAGGAGCCCAGCTCGGCAAAGTACTCCGGGATGCCGGAAAGCGCCGTCAATAGCGGCTATGCCAGCCATGTAATGGCCCTCGAGGAGATGCCGAGAGTGCTCCTGAGCGGAGTACAGCGGCTCGTCCAGCGCGCCAGGCCGCCATCGGCAATGGCGGCAGCCGCAGTCAACCACGGCAGTGTGCTGAACCTGCTGCGCAAGGCCACCGGTCACGACTTTTCGCTCTACAAGAAGGGCACCATCGGCCGACGCATTGCGCGCCGCATGGCGCAGCGCGGGCTCGCCGACATGGACGCCTACAGCACCTATCTCGCGGCGCATCCGGCCGAAATACAGGCCTTGTTCAGGGATCTGCTGATCAGCGTCACCTGTTTCTTCCGTGACCCGGAGGCTTTCGACGCGCTCGCCAAGGACATCATCCCGGAATTGCTTGCCGGCAAGCCCGAAGACTACGTGTTTCGCGTCTGGGTCGCCGGCTGCGCCACCGGCGAGGAAGCCTACTCGATCGCCATTCTGCTGCACGAGGTCATGGAACGGCTGCCGACGTCGTTCAAGATCCAGGTCTATGGCACCGACCTGGATCAGGGGGCGATCGCCGTCGCCCGCAGCGGCTTCTATCCGCCGAACATCGCCGCCGACCTCACTCCGGAACGTCTGCAACGCTTTTTTGTACGGGAAGACGCCGCGTACCGGGTGCGCAGGGAAATCCGCGAGATGCTGGTGTTCGCGGTACAGAACGTGATCAAGGATCCGCCCTTCACACGACTCGACCTGATCAGTTGTCGCAATGTAATGATCTACCTCGAACCGGAGTTGCAGAACCGCCTGATCCCGACGCTGCATTACGCGCTCAACCCGGGCGGCGTGCTGTTCCTGTCGCCGGCCGAGACGATCGCCGATCATGCCGGACTCTTCCAGCCGCTGAACCACAGGTGGAAGTTCTACCGGGCGATCGCCAGTGCCGCGTCGACCCGCGCCTTGATCGGCAGCGACCTCGCATGGCCGAAGGGGCATGCTGGCGGCAGTCGGGACACGCTGGCGTTGCCCAGGCCTGTGGACACTATCGCCCAGCTCGCGCGGCAGGCGCTGCTCACCGCCTTCGCACCACCGTCGGTGATCACCGACGCTGCGGGCAACATCGTCTTCGTGTACGGCGAAACCGGCAAGTACCTGCGGCCGGCGCCGGGAGCTGGCACGCTCAACGTGGTCGACATGGCGCTCGACGGCCTGCAACTCGAGCTGCGCGCGGCGCTTCTCGACGCCGCCGAGCACGGAACCCCTGCGAAGGAACGCGAAGTACTCCTGCATGTC
>LBIU01000792.1 GCA_000987445.1 Candidatus Accumulibacter adiacens
CAACGCGGTGGCCAGGCGTTTCAGCGGCTGATCGTCGAGGCCACGCCGCTCTCCGATTTCCTGCTGCGCGAGCTGAGCAGACACTGCGACCTGAGCAGCGCCGAAGGACGAGCGCGACTGGTCGCTGACGCCAAGCCACTGCTTGGCCGGATGCTGTCGCCGTTATTGCGGCTGCAGCTCGTCAAGCGGCTGGCACAGGTCAGCGGCTTCTCGCAAGCAGAGGTCGAACGCCTGTGCGCTCTGCGGGCAATCGCCAAGCCGGCGCCGGCGCGCGCACCGCGACAGGCACCGTCGCTGCTGCGCCCCTTGCTACGCCTGCTACTCCAGAACCCGGCGCTGGCCGCCCGATTGCCACTCGAACTGCTCCCCGAGCAGGCGTTGGAAACGCGCGCGATCCGCCTGCTGTGCGCAACGATCGCCGACGCCGGCGCGCAGCCGCTCGCCTATCCGGCCTTGCTCGAAAAGCTGCGCGGCAGCGAGCAGGAGACGATGCTGCAGGCAGCGGCCGCTGAACTAATGCAACAGCCTTTTGCCGAAGACGAGATCGACAGCGAATTTGACGGTGCGCTTGCACAGCTGCGCGAGGGTGAGCACAAGCGGGCTTTCACACGACTGCAGGACAAGGTCCAGAAACTTGGCGTCGCCGGCCTGTCGAGTGAAGAAAAGCGGCAGTACCTGCGAGCACTCAGTGCGCGCAGCAAAGGCGGCCAGACAGTGTAAGCTATGGTAGAATTTAGAGTTTTTCCAGTATAACGCGATCCGGGAATTGGTTATGGCAAGGGAAAAGGCGGCAACTACGAAGGCGGCAAGAGCCAAGGCAGCGGCGGAGCTATTGGCACAGGTTGGCAACCAACCGACGCCGATTGACGACGAGACGCGCAAGACACGGCTGAAGACGCTGATCAAACTCGGCAAGGAGCGAGGTTTCCTGACCTATGCCGAGATCAACGACCATCTGCCCGATGATGTGGTTGATGCCGAGCAGATCGAGAGCATCATCAGCACCTTCAATGATATGGGGATTCAGGTCTACGACGAGGCCCCCGACGCTGAAACCTTGCTGATGTCGGACTCGGCTCCGGCTGCCGGGGCAGACGATGCGGACGTGGAAGAACAGGCGGAACAGGCGCTGTCCACCGTCGACTCCGAGTTCGGCAGGACGACCGATCCGGTGCGCATGTACATGCGCGAGATGGGCTCGGTGGAACTGCTCACCCGCGAAGGCGAGATCGAAATCGCCAAACGCATCGAGGACGGCCTCAAGCACATGGTCCAGGCGATCTCCGCCTGCCCGACGACGATCGCTGAAATCCTCAATTGCGCCGACAAGATCAGCCGCGAGGAAATGCGCATCGAGGAGTTGATCGACGGACTGATTTACCCCGAGGAGGAAAGCGCGCCGGGAGATTCCGCGGAGGATGACGACGAGAGCAGCGACGACGACGAAGGTGATGACGACGACGAAGACGAAGAGGACAACAGTGAAGCCGCCGAAGGCGCGGCGGCGGCGGCCTCCCTACTCAAGCTGAAGACTGAAGGGCTCGCTCGCCTTGAGCTGATCCGAGAGCACGACAGCAAGGCGCAGGCGCTGCTGCCCCGGAAGGGCTCGCAGGACAAGGCCTATCTGAAGCTGCAGGAGCAAATCTCGGACGAGATGATGGGTATCCGCTTTACCTCGAAAACCATCGAGCGCCTCTGCGATACGGTGCGGGCGATGGTTGACGAAGTGCGCACCTGCGAGCGACAGATCCAGAGAATTTGCGTAAACACGGTGCGCATGCCACGCGCGCACTTCATCAAGGTTTTTCCCGGCAACGAACTCAACCTTGACTGGGTGGAGAGCGAAATTGCCGCCGCGGGCAAGACCTACGCTGCGATTCTCGCGCGCAATGCGCCGAACATCACCGAGGAACAACGCAAGCTGCTCGCTCTGCAGGACCGCATCGGAATCCCGCTGAAAGAGCTGAAAGACATCAACAAGCAGATGTCGACCGGAGAAGCCAAGGCCCGTCGCGCCAAACGCGAAATGACCGAAGCCAATCTGCGCCTGGTGATCTCGATTGCCAAGAAATACACCAACCGCGGGCTGCAGTTCCTCGATCTGATCCAGGAAGGCAACATCGGCCTGATGAAAGCGGTCGATAAGTTCGAGTACCGTCGCGGCTACAAATTTTCGACCTATGCCACTTGGTGGATCCGCCAGGCGATCACCCGCTCGATCGCCGATCAGGCACGAACCATCCGCATCCCGGTACACATGATCGAAACGATCAACAAGATGAACCGTATCTCGCGGCAAATCCTCCAGGAAACAGGCCTCGAAGCCGATCCGGCGACGCTGGCCAAGAAAATGGAGATGCCGGAAGAGAAGATTCGCAAGATTCTCAAGATCAGCAA
>LBIU01000793.1 GCA_000987445.1 Candidatus Accumulibacter adiacens
CTGCCCTTGGGAACCCTTTCTGGGCCGGCGTTGGCCAGGGTCCGCGTTCGGTGAAGCGGCTGTTGGTGCTGCTCGCTCTGGCCCTGTCCGCGTTTTCGGGACCGGCGCTGGGCGAATCCGCGACGGTTCTCAAGCGGGCCGGCGAGTGGCCGGAAATGCCGTCAATTCTCTCCGGTCGGGCAAGTTTCTACGGCAAACGATTTACCGGCCGCCGGACGGCCTCGGGCAAGATCTTCCATCACAACAAGCTTTCGGCGGCGAGCAATCGTTTTCCGCTGGGTACGGTGGTTGCCGTGCGCCGTCCTTTTTCCGCCTACTGCGTGGTGGTCCGGATCAACGATCGCATGGGCCATCGCGGCCGCGTCATCGACCTCTCGCGGGCGGCGGCCGAACACTTGGGAATGATCGAAGTGGGGGTCACCGATGTGGAAATCGTGCCGCTGCCGAAGCCCTTGATCGGGCATGAAAGTGCCTGCACCCTGGCCTTCCTGCCGCCGGTACGGCTGCCTGCCGCAGAGGGACAGCGTTTGGACGACGCGGCGGATGCCAACCTTGCCGGCGGGCAGGAATCGGACAACTCGGGGGATGGGGTTCCGTGAGCGGGCGAGCCGATACCTGCCAGCGACAGGCGGCGGTGTCGATAGCGCGCAGCCGTTGTTGACCGCGGGTGCCAAGCTCGGGAATACTCGATCGCTGTGTGCCGGCTGGCTGCTCAGGGGAGGGGATGATGAACGAGGTACGGAAGAACGAAGTGCCCGGCAACGAAGCGCCGAAAGGCAAGAAGTCGGTCGCGCTGTCGGGCGTGGTGGCTGGCAACACGGCGATCTGTTCGGTCGGGCGCAACGGCAACGATCTCCACTACCGCGGCTATGACGTCATCGCCCTGGCCGAGCACGCCACTTTCGAAGAAGTGGCGTATCTGCTGCTCTATGGGCGCTTGCCGAGTCTGAACCAGCTCAACCAGTACCGCAAGAAGCTGAAGACCCTGCGCGGCTTGCCTGTGCGGCTGCGGCCGGTGCTGGAAAACCTGCCGGCGTCGGCGCACCCGACGGACGTGCTGCGCAGCGGTTGCTCGGCGCTGGGCACCATCCTGCCCGAGGCGCAGGATCACAATCCCGGCGGCGCGCGCGAGATCGCCGAGCGTCTGATCGCCAGCTTCGCGTCGATGCTGCTCTACTGGTATCACTGGTCCCATAATGGCCGGCGCATCGAAACCGAGACCGATGACGAGTCGATCGCGGCACACTTTCTGCACCTGCTCTGCGGCAAGACGCCCTCGGCGCTGCACGCCAGCAGCCTTGACAGGTCGCTGGTGCTCTATGCCGAGCACGAGTTCAATGCCTCGACCTTCACCGCGCGAACCATCGCCGGGACCGGCGCCGACCTCTATGCGGCGGTCAGCGGTGCCATCGGGGCGCTCGGCGGCCCCCGGCACGGCGGTGCCAACGAGGCCGCGTTCGAGATTCAGAGCCGCTACCACGATCCGCAGCAGGCCGAGACCGACATCGTCAGCCGCCTCGCCAAGCGGGAAATCATCATCGGCTTCGGTCACCCCTTGTACACCCTTGCCGATCCGCGTCACAAGGTGATCCGTGCCGTCGCCCGGCAGCTGTGCAGCGATGGTGACAATCAGGCACTGTTCGACATCGCCAGTCGCATCGAGCAGGTGATGTGGGAGAAGAAGCGCATGTTCCCCAATGTCGATTGGTTCTCGGGGGTGGTCTATCACATGCTGGCGGTACCGACGCCGATGTTCACGCCGCTGTTCGTGATGGCGCGGAGCAGCGGCTGGGCAGCACACATCATCGAGCAACGCATAGACGGCAAGCTGATTCGTCCGTCGGCCAATTACGTCGGGCCCGAGGTGCA
>LBIU01000794.1 GCA_000987445.1 Candidatus Accumulibacter adiacens
AAGATCGCCGACATCCGCGACCTGCGCGGCACCGGCTTCATGGTCCCTCGCGGCTGGTTGCCGGGCAGTGACTGGGCCGAAATCGATTCCAGGGAAGTCGATACCCCGGGGACCTTGATCCGCCATCCCGATCCCTACGCGATGACTCCGGACAGCGGCAAGGAGACGGTGTGTGCGTCGAAATCAGAAAACTCCGCAAGCCCGGTGGGCGCTGCGCGAGCGTCCGGCGCCGCCGGACAGCCGCGCACGCAGGTGATCGAGATGCCGTTCCAGTGGCATCAGCGCATGCCCAGGCTAGAGCGCACGCGTACCGCCATTCGCCTGCCGTCGTACGAGCAGGTGGTCGCCGATCCGGTGCTCTATGCGCACGCCTCGCGGACATTTCATGTCGAATCGAATCCGGGCAATGCGCGGGCGCTGATCCAGGGACACGGTGAACGCGACGTGTGGCTCAATCCGCCACCGATTCCGCTGACTACGCCGGAAATGGACGGCGTCTTCGCCTCGCCTTTCCAGCGCCGGCCGCACCCCTCGTACGGCGATGCGAAGATCCCGGCTTTCGAGATGATTCGCTTCTCGATCAACATCATGCGCGGCTGCTTCGGCGGCTGTACCTTCTGCTCGATCACCGAGCACGAAGGGCGCATCATCCAGAGCCGCTCCGAGGAATCGATCCTGCATGAGATCGAAGAGATTCGCGACAAGACGCCCGGTTTTACGGGCATCATTTCCGACCTCGGCGGGCCGACCGCCAACATGTACCGCCTGGCCTGCAAGGATCCGAAAATCGAGTCCTCGTGTCGCCGCCTTTCCTGCGTTTTCCCCGGGATCTGCGAAAACCTGAACACCGATCACACGCCGCTGGTCAATCTCTACCGCAAGGCGCGGGCCATTCCGGGGGTCAAGAAGGTGCTGATCAGTTCGGGGCTGCGCTACGACCTCGCCGTACGCGATCCGCAGTACGTCAGGGAGCTGGTCAGCCACCACGTCGGCGGCTATCTGAAGATCGCGCCGGAGCACACCGAAGAGGGGCCGCTGGCGCACATGATGAAGCCGGGCATGGGCTCCTACGATCAGTTCAAGGCGATGTTCGAGAAGTTCTCGAGAGAGGCCGGCAAGGAGCAATACCTGATCCCCTATTTCATCGCCGCGCATCCGGGAACCACCGACCGCGACATGCTCAACCTGGCGCTATGGCTGAAGCGCAACAAGTTCCGCCTGGATCAGGTACAGACGTTTCTGCCGACGCCGATGGCCCTGGCCACGGCGATGTACCACAGCGAGAAGAACCCGCTGGCCAAGGTGGGGCGTGCTTCGGCGGCGGTCGAAACCGTTCGCAACGCTCGCCAGCGCCGCCTGCACAAGGC
>LBIU01000104.1 GCA_000987445.1 Candidatus Accumulibacter adiacens
GCGTTCTTGAGCACGCAGCAAGGACCGATGTCGACCGCTTCTTCGATCACCACGCGACCCTCGAAAACGCAGTTCACGTCGATGAACACGTCGCGGCCGCAGTGCAGCTCGCCACGCACATCGATGCGCGCCGGGTCGGCCAGGCGCACACCCTGCTCCATCAGTCGCTCGGCGGTCTGCCGCTGGGCGACGCGTTCGAGCTCGGCCAGCTGCACCTTGCTGTTCACGCCAAGCACTTCCCACTCGCCTTGCGGCTGGGTGGTCCGGATCGGCACGCCGTCGGCGACCGCCATGCCGACGATGTCGGTCAGATAGTACTCCTGCTGGGCGTTGTCGTTCGACAGACGGCCCAACCATTCGGCGAGGCGCGCCGTCGGCAAGGCGACGATGCCGGTATTGACTTCGCGGATGCGGCGCTCTTCGGGCGTGGCATCCTTCTGCTCGACGATGCGCACCACCGCTCCGGCGGCATTGTGCACGATTCGACCGTAGCCGGTGGGGTCGGCCAGTTCGACGCTGAGGATGGCCAGCGCGTCATGCGCCGCGTGCACCAGCTTGTGCAGCGTTTCGGCCTGAATCAGCGGCACATCCCCGTACAACACGAGGGTCGTCTCGGCCGCGCTGAGTTGCGGAATGGCCTGCATGACCGCGTGCCCGGTACCCAGTTGCGGCTCCTGCAGGACCCAGCGCAGATCCGGCGCGTCGATGGTCGTGCGCACGACATCACCACCGTGGCCATAGACCAGACAGACCGTCTCGGGAGAAAGACTGCGGGCAGCATCGATGACGTGTGCGACGAGGGCCTTGCCGGCGAGCGGATGGAGAACCTTGGGCAGGTTGGAATGCATGCGCTTGCCCTGGCCGGCAGCGAGAATGACGATATTCATTGGCTAAGCCCCTAACACCCCGCTTCGCGGGCGTGGTTGTGTTGTGGTCCTGCTGCCTGCACTGGCTGGCAAGCGACGTCAAGAGCCTGCCGGCCAGCCGAAGTACAGTGCAGATTCCATACTTCCGCTGCCGCAGGGCGCATTGTGTCAGCAGCGGCCACGCGCCGCCCGGAACTATGTCACAGCGCAGAGTCTGCAAGGCTGCGCGGCACCTGGTCCCGGTTCGGGCCCGCGGGCGCCGCGCGCGCAGACTGCCGACTCAGCGTGGCAGATCGGAGCGGCCCATCAGGAAGGCATCCACTTCGCGCGCGCACTGGCGACCTTCGCGGATCGCCCAGACGACCAGCGACTGGCCACGCCGCATGTCACCGGCGGCGAAGACCTTGGCCACGCTGCTGGCATAGCAGCCGTCACCATCGGTGGTCGCCTTGACGTTGCCGCGGGCGTCGAGTTCAAGCGCCAGCTGCTCCAGCAAGCCGTTCTTGATCGGCGCCACGAAGCCCATCGCCAGCAGCACCAGATCCGCCGGCACATCGACTTCGCTCCCCGCAACTTCGCTCATGCGACCGTTTTGCCACTCGACGCGGACCAGCTTCAAGGCCTTGACCTTGCCGTTTTCGCCGATGAATTCCTTGGTCGAAACGGCGAAATCGCGCGCGCAACCCTCTTCGTGTGACGAGGAAGTGCGCAGCTTCAACGGCCAATACGGCCAGGTCAGGCTCTTGTTCTCGCTTTCCGGCGGTTGCGGCATCAACTCGAACTGGGTCACCGACAATGCGCCGTGACGGTTGCTGGTGCCGACGCAGTCGGAACCGGTATCGCCACCGCCGATCACCACCACGCGCTTGCCGGTCGCCTTGATCTGTTCCGGAACCTGGTCACCGGCGTTGACCTTGTTCTGCTGCGGCAGGAAGTCCATGGCGAAGTGCACGCCATCGAGATCGCGGCCCGGCACCGGCAGATCGCGCGGCGCCTCGGCGCCACCAGCAAGAATCAGCGCATCGAACTCGGCCAGCAGGCGCTCGGCAGGGATCGCCTCGGCAGCGCCGCCGCCGATCTCGTGGTTCACGCGAAACTCGACGCCTTCGGCTTCCATCTGCGCGATGCGGCGATCGATATGCAGCTTCTCCATCTTGAAGTCCGGAATACCGTAGCGCAACAGGCCACCCAGACGATCGCTCTTCTCGAAAACGACGACGCTGTGACCGACGCGCGCCAACTGCTGCGCTGCCGCCAGGCCCGCCGGCCCGGAGCCGACGACGGCGACCGTCTTGCCGGTCTTCAGCTTCGGCGGCTGCGGCAGGATCCAGCCTTTTTCCCAGCCCTTGTCGACGATCGC
>LBIU01000795.1 GCA_000987445.1 Candidatus Accumulibacter adiacens
TGCTGGGGGCGCTGGATGCGCGCGATGAAACCCGTTCTCGCTTTTGATATTGAAACCATTCCCGACGTCGCAGGCCTGCGGCGACTGCATGCGCTCGACGCGACGCTGTCCGATGACGAGGTGGCCGAACTCGCCTTTCAGCACCGTCGTGCGACGCACGGCAATGATTTCTTGCCGCTGCATCTGCAGCGGGTGGTCGTGATCTCCTGCGCCTTGCGGGTCGGCAAGGACTTCCGCGTCTGGTCGCTGGCGGAGCCCGAGCAGGGCGAGGGCGAGATCATTCAGCGTTTCTTTGACGGCGTCGAGAAGTTCACGCCACAGATCGTTTCCTGGAATGGTGGCGGCTTCGACCTGCCGGTGCTGCACTACCGGGGCCTCATCCACGGCGTCATCGCGCCACGCTACTGGGATCTCGGTGACGGCGACTACGCCGATAGCCGTGAGTTCAAGTGGAACAATTACATCAGCCGCTACCACTCGCGGCACCTCGACCTGATGGATCTGCTGGCCATGTATCAGCCGCGCGCCAGCGTTCGTCTTGACGAACTCGCCAAACTGATCGGTTTTCCCGGCAAACTCGGCATGGATGGCGGCAAGGTGTGGCAGGCGTGGCTGGCGGGCGGAATGTCGGAGGTGCGCGACTACTGCGAGACCGACGTGCTCAACACCTACCTGGTTGGCGTGCGTTTTCGTCTGCTGCGCGGCGAGTTGTCACGCGCCGACTACGATGCCGAGATGTCTTTCGTACGTGGCGAACTGGAGAAAATCGGCAAGCCGCACTGGCAGGAGTTCCTGGCCGCGTGGGAGTAGCCGGCCGGCGGACTCGGGGCGGTAGCAAGCTCGCCGGGCCTCTTGCGAGCGCAGCGGCGGCCGTTCTTACGTTGTAGTGCTTATGTCATAATCATCCTGGTTCTGACGTTATCATTGAGGAGGGATGTCATGAGGCTGTATCGCTGGGTTTTGTCTGTTGCCACAGCGCTGCTTGTATGCGTTCCCATGTCTGCGCAGGCGGCCGGGACGCTCGACAAGATCAAGGCGTCGAAGACACTGTCGCTCGGCTATCGCCAAGCCTCCGTTCCGTTCTCGTTTGCCGGCAACGACCAGCAGCCCTGGGGGTACTCGGTCGACCTGTGCACCAGCGTGGCAGCAGCGATCGGCAAGAAGCTTGGCCTTGACGATCTGAAGCTGAAGTGGGTTCCGGTGACGCCGGAGACAAGAATCGGCAAGGTGGTAGCCGGTGAAATCGACCTCGAATGCGGGTCAACGACGAGTTCCCTTTCGCGCATGCAGGAAGTCGATTTCAGCCTGCCGATCTTCGTCGATGGCGGCAGCTACCTGTCGCCTTCGGCGGCAGGTATCAAGCGCCTGAAGGATCTGGCCGGCAAGAAGGTCGCCGTGGCCGTCGGCACGACAACCGAGCAGAGCCTGGTCGAAGCGCTCCGGAAGAACGGGGTCAGTGCCAACCTGGTCAAGGTCGCTGATCATCAGCAGGGGATCGACGCCATGAAGGCGGGGCGGGCCGATGCTTACGCCTCGGATCGCGCCTTGCTGATTGGCCTTGCGCTTGATTCTGGCAACCAGGATACCTGGTCGCTGGGCAGCGATATGTTCTCGTATGAGCCCTACGCCCTGATGCTGCGGCGTAACGACGCAGACTTCCGCCTGGTCGTCAACCGCGAATTGGCTCGTCTCAGCCGCAGCGGCGAGATCAACACCATTCATGCGCGTTGGTTCGGCGTGTTGGGCAAACCGGAAGCAAGACTGGAGAGCCTTTACTTCCTTAACGGCCTGCCGGAGTAGCACGGCAGGAGTCAAGAAGTAAGGGCTTTACCCGGGTCGTCCTCTTCAGGGGCGACGATGTCCCGATAGGCATACCAGGTCGAGTGCCCGACCAGCGGCATGGTGATGATCAGGCCGACAAAGAAGGTCGCGAAGCCGATGATGCCCAGGATCCCGATACAGATTCCCCAAAGCAACAGCGGGACCGGGTTGCGGCCGCAGGCGACGAGGCTGGCGATGGTCGCGGTGACCGCGTCGGTCTTGCGATCAAACATCAGGGGTACGGCGATGACGCTGATGGCAAAAACGAACAGCGCGAAGAAGCCCCCGACGGCAAAGTAGACCAGTGCGAAGTCGAGCTGCTCGAAAGTCAGAACGGTATGCACGACATTGCCGAAGGTCGGCAAGCCGCCGGTGAAGAAGAGCGCAAAAACGATGATCGATGCGCGCGCCCAGACCAACAGGACGATGGCCAGGAGGGCGGCAAAGAGACCGACGTTGGGCAGGTTGGGGCGCCAGGCGGCGAGGGTCGGCCACAGGTGCGGCGGCTGGCCGAATTCGATGCGCCGACTGAGATCGTAGAGCCCCAGCGTCAGGAATGGACCGACCAGCAGGAAGCCTGTCGTCAGGCCGGCGAAGAGGGCGTAGGCTTCGGCAAACACCACCTGCATCAACCAGCCGGCGATCGCGAAGCAACTCCCATAGAACAGGCTGGCCCTGCCGCCTCGGCGCAGGTCATGCCAGCCGCCACGCATCCAACCGACGACGGCGCCGGGTTTTACGCGACGGATGACCGGGAAGCGGCTGGCGGGGTTCGCCGTGCCAGGCGTATCGTTCTCGCTCATTGACGAGCCTCCTTTGGATTTCTTGTTGGTGCGTCGCAGCCGCGCTGGCCCCGGCTTCTCTGGCCGAGTTTCGCCCACCAGCCCGCCGAAGGGCCGCATGCTGCGATACGAGTAAGGATGTTTCGTTTATATAACACACTGTGCAGCATTCGTAAGCTGTTGGCGACCTCATGTCGCCGCAGGCGCCCGCCC
>LBIU01000796.1 GCA_000987445.1 Candidatus Accumulibacter adiacens
CCCAACTACAACGTCAAGAACGGCCAGTTGATCTTCCCTGCCGCGGATCTGTCGGAGCAAGTCTCGCTGGCTGGCAAGGAGGCATCGGGCACCGGCAACATGAAGTTCCAGATGAATGGTGCGCTGACCATTGGCACGCTCGACGGTGCCAATGTCGAGATCCTCGAACAGGTTGGCGAAGAGAATTTCTTCCTGTTCGGGATGAGCACTCCGGAGGTCAAGGAGCTGCGCAATTGCGGCTACCGACCACGCGACTACTATCAGGCGAACCCGCACCTGCGCGAGGTGATCGACCTCATCGGCTCGGGCTTCTTCACCCGTGGCGACCGCGATGTTTTCCGGCCCTTGGTGGACCACCTGCTCAACCACGACGAGTACATGCTGCTGGCCGACTTTCAGTCGTATATCGATTGCCAGGATACCGTCTCCGAGACTTACCTCGATTACGAGCGCTGGTCGCGGATGTCGATTCTCAACGTCGCGCGCTCCGGATTCTTCTCTGCCGATCGCGCGATTAAGGAGTATTGCAACGACATCTGGCGGGTCGAACCGGTGCGCATCGAACTCACCGATCTCTCGGAGGAGGATATGCATTTCAAACGCGCTGCCGCGGGAGCGCCCTGAGCACAAGAAAAAGCGGCCGGTGGCCGCTTTTTTTTTGGGGGGGGCGCTTCGCACCGCTTGCTCCGGCCGGCGCACTGCTCGACGACCGTCGGCAGCCCGCCGGCCAGCGCTTGCCTACCAGCGGCGGATCTTGATGATGTGCGCCATCAGGTTGTGCGGGCTGAGTTCGACGTAGGCGCTTGGACCGCTCCAGCGATAGTTCTGGTCATTCAGCACGTCATGCGCCTGGTATTGCTCGTCCCAGCCGATATCGAAGGTGCCCAGCGGGATCTGGATGGTGGCCACCTGCTGGTGATAGGGATCGAGGTTGACCGCGCAGACGATGATATCCGAGCGATCGTCGGTCATCTTGGCGTAGGCGAGGATGTTCGGGTTGTCGGTGCCCAGGAACAGCACATTGTTATAGCCGTGCAGGGCGGGCGATTCACGCCGGATTTGGTTGATGCGGGTGATGATATCGACGATGTTGCCCGGCGCCCGCCAATTGCGCACCTTGATTTCGTATTTCTCCGAGTCGAGGTACTCTTCCTTGCCCTCGATCGCCGCATTCTCGCACAGCTCGTAACCGCTGTAGATGCCATAGACGGACGACAGGGTGGCTGCCAGCACGGCGCGCATGATGAACGCCGGCCGACCGCCGTATTGCAGTATCGGCGGCAGAATGTCCGGCGTATTGGCGAAGAAGTTGCCGGTAAAGTATTCCTTCATCTCGCCGTTTGTCAGCTCGTTGACATACTCGATGATCTCGTCCTTCTCGTTGCGCCAGGTGAAGTAGGTGTAGGACTGGGCGTAGCCGGCCTTGGCCAGCAGGCGCATCATTTTCGGCTTGGTAAAGGCTTCGGCAAGGAAGATCACGCCGGGGTGCTGGCGGTGAACCTGGCCGATCACCCATTCCCAGAAGGCCACCGGTTTGGTGTGTGGATTGTCCACACGGAACGTGGTGACGCCCTTGTCGATCCAGAACAGGAAGACGCGCAGCATTTCCTGCCACAGGCCGGCACGGTCTGTGGTGCCGAAGTTCAGCGGGTAGACGTCCTGGTACTTCTTGGGTGGGTTCTCTGCGTACTTGATCGAGCCGTCCGGGCGGTGGAAGAACCATTCCGGATGGGCAGCGACGTAAGGGTGGTCGGGCGAACAGTTCATGACGTAATCGAGCGCAATCTCGATTTCCAGCTCGCGGCAGGTGGCGACGAATCTATCCCAATCGTCCCAGGTGCCGAGCTTCGGTTCGAGGCCGGTGTGACCACCATGCTCGTTGCCGATTGCCCACGGGCTACCGACGTCATCGGGCGTGGCGGTGAGGCTGTTGTTCTTGCCCTTGCGGAAACTATGGCCGATGGGATGGATCGGCGGCAGATAGATGACGTCGAAGCCCATGGCCTTGATCTCGGGCAGACGACGAATGCTGTCCTGCAGGGTGCCGTGCTTGTGCGGGGTGGTGCTCTGCGAACGCGGAAAGAACTCGTACCAGGCGGCAAAACGGCTGATCGGACGGTTGACCATCACTTTCAGCGTCGGCGCCAGCTCGTAGCCTTCGCTGCGATCGGGGTACTTGGCCATCAGGTTATGCAGCACGCCACCGATCCCCAGGTCGACTGCTCCCTGCTGCTCACCGGCAGTGATGGCCTTGTCCATCGCATCAATGATGCTTTCGATGCGCGCACGATCCTCGCCCTTGGCGATGGCTGCCGATTTCTTGACGATCGCCATTCCCTCGAGCAACTCGCTTTCGAGTTTGGCACCCGGCAGGTTTTTCTTGCTGATCTCTTCGACCCACGACCGGTAGTGGTCGGCGTAGGCCTCGATGGTGTACTCCCAGGGGCCGATCTCGGTGACCGAGAACTCGCCGTACCAGTCGTCGTTGAGGGCCAGCGTCATCGGGCTTTCCTGCCATGCCTTGTCGCCCACCTTGCGGGCCTTGAGTACGGCCGACAGCTTGTCGTGTCCTTCCTTGTAGATGTCGGCGCTGACAGCGACCTTCTCGCCAACGACGCGCTTGATCGGATAGCGGCCACAGTCGATCTGCGGCTTTACGGCTTCAATATTTACGCGGGGGTAGTCCTGGGGAATCATTGATTGCGCTCCTGAATGCTGACCCGGCGAGGCGGGAAGAAAACGGTTTGTAAGTGATCTGAACGGCGACGGCCCCTGCGGGCCGTCACTACGCAAGCCTTTTTCGCCCGCAACTGGATCCGTGCCGGCGAGCGAAAGGCTGCGGAGAATCGCTACTTCAGCAGGGAATCGTAGAGGGTCCTGGTCTGCTGCGCAATGCTCGCCCAGCTGAATACTTCGCGCGCGCGTTTTTGGCCGGCAGAGGCCATGGCGTCGGCTAGCGCCGGGTCATCGAGAACCTTGTTGATCGCCGTTGCCAGATCGCGCGCGAAGGCATCGGGATCCACCGGCTCGAAGGGCGCCACGTGCAACTGCTCCAGAGGCACCAGGAAACCCGTTTCACCATCAATGACGACTTCCTTGATACCGCCGACGGCGCTGGCCACGACGGCCGT
>LBIU01000797.1 GCA_000987445.1 Candidatus Accumulibacter adiacens
GCCCGCCTGCGCCGCGAGTTCGGGCGCGTCGAAATTCTGGTCAACAACGCGGGCGTTTTTCTCGAACGCAAGGATTTCGCGCAACCCCAGGCAGGCAGTGTTCTGGCCGTCGATCCGGAGATGGTCGCCGCCACCTTCGCCTGCAACGCGCTGGCGCCGTTGCGCCTGATTCAGGCGATCGTGCCGCTGATGCGAGAAAGCGGCTGCGGGCGCATCGTCAATGTGTCGTCGGGGATGGGGCAGTTGTCCGACATGGGCGGCTCCTGGCCCGGTTACCGAATGTCGAAAGCGGCGCTCAACGCCCTGACCGTCCTCACCGCGGCCGAACTCGCCCAGAGTTCGATCAAGGTCAACTCCGTTTGCCCCGGCTGGTGTCAGACGGCGATGGGTGGCAAGGATGCGACGCGTAGCGTCGATGAGGGGGCGAAAGGGATCGTCTGGGCCGCGCTGTTGCCGGACGACGGTCCCAGCGGCGGTTTCTTTCGCGATGGCCAGCCGATCGACTGGTAAGCGTCGCAAGGCCAGCGCGAGCCGCTGGCGGGACTTACTCGGGCGAGGCCTGGCGCGGCTTGCGGGGCGCGGCGACCATCAGGCGATCATAGACCGCGTTCGGCAGCAGTCGCAGCAGGCGGGCAACGATGCCCATCTGCCAGGGAATGACGACCTGGCTGCGGCCCTTCTCGATGGCCCGCGCAAAGCGCGGTGCGGCAGCCTCAGCCGACATCAGGAAAGGCATCGGGAAGGGATTGACGGCGGTCATCGGCGTGCGGATGTAGCCGGGGCAGATAGTGACCACCTTGATCCCTGACGGGCGCAGCTCGACGCGCAGGCTTTCGAGGTAAGTGATCGCCGCCGCTTTCGAGGCGCTGTAGGCCTCCGAACCGGGCAGGCCCCGGATACCGGCCACCGATGCGATACCGACCAGGCGTCCGTGACCGGCGCGACGCATG
Organism: Candidatus Accumulibacter adiacens; assembly: GCA_000987445.1. GTDB lineage: Bacteria > Pseudomonadota > Gammaproteobacteria > Burkholderiales > Rhodocyclaceae > Accumulibacter > Accumulibacter adiacens. The sequence goes on from LBIU01000797.1 coordinate 951, forward strand.
CGGCCGATGAACGGCGAGAAAGTCGCCGCCATGCCGAAAAAATTGGTGTCCATGACCCGGCGGATGACATCCAGGTCTTCGGCGTGCTCGCTCAAGGTGCCCATCGAGACGCCAGCGTTGGCAATGACGATATCGGGAACGCCGAGACGCGCCATGAAGTCCTCGCCGGCGGCGCGCAAGGCGGCCGCGTCGGTGACGTCAAGCGGATAGCAATGCACCTGCCCCGGCCAACGGGCGGCCAGTTGTCGCAGCGCTTCGGCCCGGCGCGCGCAGACCCCCAACTGAGCACCCTGGGCGGCGTAGTACTCGGCCAGGGCCCGGCCGATGCCCGACGAGGCGCCGGTGATGAACAGCTTGCCGAGGGGTGGCACGGGGGGCGGTCCGCTCGCCGCAGGGAGGGGGCTCACTGCGGCGCCTGGCGGCTCACTTCTTCAGCTTCTCGCTGCGCGCCTTGTCGATCAC
>LBIU01000798.1 GCA_000987445.1 Candidatus Accumulibacter adiacens
CACCACAACGCCCTCGACATGGAGCTCTTCCTGCGCATCGCGCCGGAGCTGTACCTCAAGCGCCTGGTCGTCGGCGGCCTCGAAAAAGTCTTCGAAATCAACCGCAACTTCCGCAACGAAGGGATCAGCCCGCGGCACAACCCCGAGTTCACGATGATGGAGTTCTACGAGGCCTACTCCGAGTATCGCCGCCTGATGAACTTCACCGAAGGGCTGCTGCGCCACAGCGCGCGCGAGGCGCTGGGCACGGAAGTCTTCGAATACCAGGGCCGGACTCTCGACTTCGCCAAGCCGTTTGCGCGCCTGACGATCATCGAAGCCATCCGCAAGGACCATCCCGGCTACAGCGTCGAGCAACTCACTGACGCCGCCTGGCTGCGTGAAAAGCTGAGCGCCATGAAAGTCGAGGTGGGCGCCACCGCCGGCCTCGGCACCCTGCAGCTGCTGCTCTTCGAGGAGACCGCCGAGGCCGAGCTGTGGGACCCGACCTTCATCATCGACTACCCGGCCGAGGTCAGCCCGCTGGCGCGACGCAGCGACAGCAACCCGGAAATCGCCGAACGCTTCGAGCTGTTCATCGCCGGACGCGAAATCGCCAACGGCTTCTCCGAGCTGAACGACCCCGAGGACCAGGCAAAACGCTTCCTTGAACAGGCCAGGGCCAAGGACGCCGGCGACGAGGAAGCGATGTATTACGACGCCGACTACGTGCGCGCGCTCGAATACGGACTGCCACCGACCGCCGGTTGCGGCATCGGCATCGATCGCCTGATCATGTTGCTCACCGACTCGGCGAACATTCGCGACGTGATCCTCTTCCCGCAGATGCGGCCCGAGTAAGTGCTCCGCGCGGCCCGGCCATGAGCCAGCACGCGATCGTCATCGGCGCCGGACTGGCCGGCAGCAGCGCCGCCGAACGCCTGGCGGCGCGCGGCTGGAAGATCGACCTCATCGAGCGTGCGCACGCGCCCGGCCAGGGCGCCTCCGGCAACGTCGCCGGCGTCTTGCGCCCGCTCCCCTCGCTCGACGACAACCGCCTGGCACGCCTGACCCGCGCCGGCTTCCAGCATGCCTGCCAGCATTTCGCGGCGCTGACCGCCGCCGGTCAGCCGCTGCGCTGGGGGCAGACGGGCGTCCTGCATCTCGCCCGCGACGAAACCCACGCCGCGACCCAGCAGCGCGTCGTCGAGATCCGCAAGGCGGCCGTCGACCCACTCTACTTCGTCGAACGTCCGCAGGCACGGAAACTCGCCGCCTGGCCGGTGGCCAGCGGCGGCTGGTGGTTCCCCGGCGGCGGCTGGGTCGATCCGGGCTCACTCTGTCGCGCCAATATCGCCCGCCACGCCGACGCCATCACCGCGCACTACGACACCCAGGTGGCGCAGATCGAGCGCCCGGCCGATCTCTGGCAGGCGCGCAACGCCGCCGGCGAATTGATCGCCGCAGCGCCGGTCCTGATCCTCGCCAACGCGACGACCGCCCGGCATTTTCCGGTCGCCGCTCATCTGCCGCTGCGCAGCGCCCGCGGGCAGGTTTCGCATCTCGGCGCGGCGGC
>LBIU01000799.1 GCA_000987445.1 Candidatus Accumulibacter adiacens
TTGAGGCGCTTGACAACGTCGGCAGCCAATGCGGGGTTGGCGTTGCCGGTGAAAACCATCAGGCTGTCGTAGGCCATGGTGCGCTTTCCCGAAGCGCCGTAGAAGCGGCGCCGTATAAAGCAAGACGGGCAGGTAAGGCAGCCTGCCCGCTTTGACAGAAATGGAGTGGCTGGGGAAGAAGGATTCGAACCTTCGAATGCCGGAATCAAAATCCGGTGCCTTGACCAACTTGGCGACTCCCCAGCTGTCATTCGCATCGCCTGGCTGGCGAACGAGGCGCGCATTATAGCCAGAATTGCTCAGAAAAAAAAGCGCGAAAGCAATAATTCTTCTGATTGCGTGCGCGCTATCCGCTTGCCAGTTCGCGCAGGGGGTGATCTTCGAGGCCCGCAGCCACCCAGCCGTGGAGCTTTGCGGGCATTTCCCGAAGGGCGGCTTCGGCCTGCTCGCGGGCGGCGAATTCGGCGAAAACACAGGCGCCGGAGCCGCTCATGCGCGCCGGCGCGAAGGCCGACAGGCAGGCAAGATGCTCGGCGATCACCGGAAAACGGGCCGCCGCGACGGCCTCCAGGTCGTTGCTGCCGAATCCCGGCTGCCATTGCTCGACGCTGATTGCTGACGAGTCGCGCTTCAGTTCCGGGGCGCCGAAGACGGCTGCCGTGGCGACTGCCAGCGGCGGTTCGAGAACCAGATACCAGCGTGTCGGCAGGTCGACCGCCTGCAGCGTTTCACCGACCCCTTCGGCAAACGCATTGCGTCCGAAAATGAAGACCGGTACGTCGGCGCCGAGCTGCAGGCCGAGTTCCTGCAACTGCTGGCGCGGCAAATCGAGCTGCCAGAGATGGTTCAGCGCCAGCAAAACGGTGGCGGCATCCGAACTGCCGCCGCCCAGGCCGCCGCCCATCGGTAGCTGCTTGTCGATGCTGATCTCGACGCCCTTTTGGTAGCCGCTTGCCGCCTGCAGCAGGCGCGCGGCGCGAACGGTCAGATCGCTCTCCGGCGGTACGCCGGGCAGCGGTGTGGCGAGATGGATGGCGCTGTCGGCCCGCGGGGCGAAGCGCAGGCGGTCGCCGTGGGCGAGAAAACGAAACAGCGTTTGCAGCAGGTGGTAGCCGTCGGCGCGCCGCCCGACGACGTGCAGGAAGAGGTTCAGCTTGGCCGGTGCGGGATAGACGCTGTGCCAGTTCCAGAGCGGTTCCGCGGCGCTCATCGTGGCGTGGCCGGAGGCGGTGGCGAGCTCGCCGGGTCGCTCGCTGAGCGGGGCGAGGGCTTGTCGCGTGCTGGCAGGCGGCGCATGGGGCTGGCGATCAGCGGTAACCATTCGTCGATGCGCAGGCGCAGCTCCAGGAGCGTCTCGCGCTCGACGAAGAGCCGGCCAGGCAGCGCCTGTGGTTCGTCGCTGTCGTACTCGTAATCGATTCGCCAGTCTTCGTAGCGCAGGCGCAGGGGGCGGCCCAAGGCGTCGATGGTCATCGTCCCGCCCTGCGGGCTCCGGCCGCGTACCCAGTCGGCCAGCTTGTCCAGGGGCAGCGGGTAGCCAAGGACTGCCCGCAGCAGCTCGTCGGCGCTGGTCGCCGTTTGCGGTTTTCCGTCACCGCTGTTCAGGCGGGCGCCATCAGGGGTGCTGACGATCTCGGCCATGCCTTGTCCGAGGGGTGAAGAGAGTAGCAGTTCGTCGCTGTCATCGGCGTGTCGCCAGTCCAGCCGGCCGGTGTAGTTTTGCCCTTCCTGGCGCAATGAAAAGCGGCCAGCCAGCGAAAAACCCTGCAGCTCATCGCGTCGGACGGGCGAGGGCCGCTCGACGGATGGCGGCGTGCTGCCGCAGGCGGCCAATCCGAGCAGCGCAAGCAACAGCAGGGCGGAAAGCCGTGCACGAATGGCGCGCAAGCGTGGCCCGCCTGCGCCTGCTGCGAAGTGGGGCGAAGGCAAAGTCAGGGCGAAAACCTCTGCAGCGTCTCCTTGACCTCTGCGCTTTCCGGATGCCGTTCGAGCGCCTCCCGCCAGGTGCGCTGCGCCTCTTCGGTGCGCCCGAGCATCCACAGCACTTCACCCAGGTGGGCCGCGATCTCGGCGTCGGG
>LBIU01000105.1 GCA_000987445.1 Candidatus Accumulibacter adiacens
GGGTCGATCTGGTAGAGGGTCTGTCCTTCCTTGACCTCGCTGCCTTCGGTGAACAGCCGTTGCTGGATGATGCCGCTCACCTGCGGCCGTACCTCGGCCACCATGTACGCGACGGTGCGCCCGGGGAGCTCGGTGGTTAGCTTGACCGGCTCGGTGTGGGCCACGATCACGCCGACCGGGCTCGCCGCGGGAGCCGCGCCGGATGCTGGTCCCGTGGGGCCGCCATCACCGCATGCAGCGAGCGTCAGGGCGCTGGCGAGCACGACTCCCAGGGTCGGGAGGGTGGCTCCCAGAGTCGGGAAGGTGGCTCCCAGGCTCGGGAAGGTGGCGCGCAGTCCCGGACCAAGCAGCCGTGACGGAAGCTTCATGATGTGCCTCGTGGGTATCGGTGGTGTCGGAGACTCGCAGGCGGGAGACTCGGACGGGTAGCGAAGGATAAACTAGAATGAACGTTCAATCTAGTTTATCCTTCGACGAGTACTGAAACGAGTACTGAAAACTGATTGCCAACCTTTTTCAACAACTCCGTAGACCGCCGATGAGCGAAGAAAAGCACACTGTCGCAGCGTACTGCTCGCGCGCTGACGCGCGCCGCACCCAGATCCTCGATGCCGCGGAGGACTGTGTTCGCGAATATGGCTTTCATCGCGCCAGCATCTCGAAAATCTCGCAAGCCTGCGGCATGGGTGCAGGCCACATCTATCACTATTTTGCGAACAAGGAGGCCATCGTCGCCGCCATCGTCGCCCGCGAACTGGAGCGCGTGCTGATGCTTACCGCCGAGGTGCAGGCAGCAGAGGACATGCTTGAGGCACTGGCACTGCGGACCGAAAGCGGGGTGCTGCTCAATCTTGATCCGCAGGCCGCGGGGCTCAAGCTGGAAATCGTCGCCGAGGCCTCGCGCAACCCGGCGATCGCCAAGATCGTGCGTGCCGCGGACAGCCAGCGTAGCGCCGGTCTCGAAGAAACCCTCAAGGCCTTGCGGCAGGCACACGGCCTAGCCGATGATGCGGCGACGATTACGACCATCGCCGAAGTGATCGCCGCCTTGTTTGAAGGCCTGATGGTGCGCGCCATACGCAATCCGGCGGCAGACCGTGAATCGATCGCCCGAAAGTTTCAAGCGTTGATCCGCGCAATAGTGCTCGGGTGATTTCGTGGACCTCAAGCTTGAGGCGCAGAGGAGGGGACACCTGACTTAGGTCGGCGCCATTTGCCGGACTGAGTCCTCCAGCCAGCAAAGCCGAAGGCATTGTCGCCGCCTACCAGGGCAGGGCGTTCTTCAGGGAGGAAGTCCTTCCCGCAGTTGCGCGACACAAGCTTCGCAGCGCAGCGTCCTGCTTCCGCCCAAGGCTCGACTCAGTTCATTGGTTTCCAGCCCGGGTGCTTGAAATAGCGGCCGTACTGATTCACGGCGACGATCAGGTGCAGGTGTTCGTCGGCAGCGGGTCGCGCACGGTGATTTGCGGGGCAGATGCAAAGAATTCGGGAAACTTCGCGGTCGGGTTCTCCTCGGGAGTGTGAGCACTTGCCAAGCCGGCGTTGCGTCACTAAGAGAGTAAGCGGTTACTTACTATGGTTTAAGTCCACCCCAATCATGGATATTCCGAACACTCTACAGACGACACCCCGCCAGCGTCTGAACAGCGATGAACGGCAGCGCGAGATCATCGCGGCGGTACTGGCCCTGGCCCGCGAGCGCGGCCCGTAGGCGATCACGACGCAGGCCATCGCCGATTGCATCGGCGTCCCCCAGGGCGCGATCTTCCGCCACTTTCCTGACAAGGCAGCGATCTGGATGGCGGTCTTTGCCTGGGTACGTGAATCGATCGGTACGGTGCTGGCGACCGCGATCGCGAAGCCAAGGTCGCCGCTGGCGAAAATCGAAGCCGCATTTCTCGCGCACGTGGCCTTCACTGCGGCCAACCCCGGGGTTCCCCGCATACTCTTCCATGAGCTGCAGTACCCGGGGGACACGCCCGTCCGTGCCGAAGTCCAGACGATGATTTCCGGTTACCGCGAGCGGCTGGCGTCGTTGTTCGCCGCAGCCAGGAGCGCCGGCGAGCTTCCCGCCGATCTCGATCCCGGGTTGGCACCGGTTCTGTTCATTGGCGCCATCCAGGGCCTGCTGATCGAGTCGGCCATGGCTGGCAGCGAGGCCGGAATGCTGGCGTGTGCGCGGCAAATCTTCCCGTTGCTGCTCGACGGCTATCGCGGGCGGGCCGAACGATGAACCCACGCGTGCCGCGCAGGGGAGTACGCCACCCGGCCAGCCTGTGAGTGAGGGCGCGCATCGACCAGGGGCAGGCGGGGCATACGTGTTGGGCAGGCCGCCGAGATCGTATTGGGCGCGGCTTCATGGCGCGCTGGGTGATCCGCGGCGGACGAGAAAGGGAACGCCCGGCCCTTGTCGGCAGCCGTGAATTGCGCTCGCGCGTTCGAGCTAGCCTGGGGGCGGTGCAGGCTCCTGGCCGCTGGCTACATGCACGGTGCGCGTCGGGAAGGCGATCTCGGCACCGTGTCGGGCGACGATTTCGGCAATCTTCAGCAACACGTCCTGCTTGATCTCGTGGTAGGCGACCCAGACCGTTGTCCTGGTGAAGGTATAGACGAGGATATCCAGCGAACTTGCCGAGAACTGGTCGAAGTTGACGATCATCGTCTGCTGCTGATCGATCTCGGGGTGGGCGCGCAACATGGCCTTGATGTCGTCGGTGATGGCGGTGAGCTTGCCGACGTCGTCGTAGCGCACGCCGACGATTTCCTTGATGCGCCGATTGCTCATGCGCGACGGATTCTCCACCGCAATCTGCGCAAAAATGCCGTTCGGTACGTAGAGCGGGCGCTTGTCGAAGGTGCGGATGCGTGTCAGACGCCAGCCGATGTCTTCGACGGTGCCTTCGATATCCTTGTCCGGCGAGCGGATCCAGTCGCCCACGGCGAAGGGACGGTCGAGGTACACCATCAGGCCGCCGAAGAAGTTGGCGAGAAGGTCCTTGGCCGCGAAGCCGACGGCAATGCCGCCGATGCCGCCGAAAGCGAGGACCCCGGAAATCGAGAATCCCAGGCTCTGCAAGCCGACCAGAGCGGCGGTGATGAGCACCGATATACGCAGCAGCTTGCCGATTGCATCGACGGTGGTGCGGTCGATCGACTCGCCACGCGCCAGACGCTGGGTAACGATGGCGTCCTGAATGTTGCCGATGAAGCGCACCAGAAACCAGGCGATGCAGGCGATCACACCGATGATGCGTATTGGGTCGATGATCTCGAATACCGTTGCCTTGGTACCGGCTTCGACGATGCGCGCGGCGAAGCTCAGTCCGAGCACCCAGGCGACCACGGTGAGTGGCTGGCGCGCGGCCGAGACCAGGGCGTTGTCCCAAGGGGTCGAGGTCTGCAGCGTGCGCGCCTCCAGTCTGGCAAGCACGCGGCGCAGGAGGAAGTTCGCGACCACGACGCCGAGCACGACGAGAAACACCTGCACGACCAGCAGCAGGGTCTCGTCGCGTCCGACCAGAGGGGCGAGCACTTTCTCCAGCCAATCGGTTTTCATTTTCTCGTTCCGGGGTTGTTCAGGTTGTGCATTCTAAACATTCCAATGTGTCGGGCGGGCGAGCAGCGTTCGAAGCCTCGGGCGCATCGGCTACAATGCTCGCCAACGGACGACAGGCGCTTGCCTGATCGTCGTCGCGCGCACCGGCGCCCGTCAATACCGGAGACATCGCATGCCCCTTGCCACCCGCCGCACTCTCCTCGCCATGCTTTTCACCGGCCTTGCATTGCTCGGCCTCGTTGCAAACACGCGCGCCGCAGATACCGTCACGATCAGCATCGCCTGCTCGGGCGTTGGCCAGGAGCTTGAGTTCTGCACCGGCGCGGCCGAAGCCTGGGCCAGGAAGACCGGCCACGCGCTGAAGATCGTCACGCCGCCCAACGACGCCAGCGAGCGGCTGGCGCTGTACCAGCAGTTGCTTTCGGCACGCTCCGAAAAGATCGATGTCCTGCAGGTCGACGTGATCTGGCCGGGCCTGCTGGGCAGTCATCTGCTCGACCTGCGGCCCTACGCCAAAGGCGCCGAAGCGCAGCACTTCCCGGGCTTCATCGCCAACAATACCAGCCACGGCCGCCTGGTCGCCATGCCCTGGTTCGCCAACGCCGGCCTGCTCTTTTACCGCAGCGATCTGCTGCAGCGATACGGGCAGTCGGTGCCTGCGACCTGGGAGGAACTGACGGCCAGCGCGCGTGTGATCCAGGAAGGCGAGCGGGTGGCCGGCAACGAGCGCATGTGGGGCTACGTCTGGCAGGGTCGCGCCTACGAAGGGCTGAGCTGCAATGCGCTGGAGTGGGTGGCCAGCCATGACGGCGGCGACATCGTCGAGGCCGATGGCCGGATCAGCATCGACAACCCGCGCGCTGCGCTGGCGCTGACGACGGCTGCCGCGTGGGTTGGCCGCATCTCGCCGACGGCGGTGCTCAACTATGCCGAAGAGGAGTCACGCGGCGTCTTTCAGGCCGGCAATGCGGTGTTCATGCGCAACTGGCCCTATGCCTGGGCACTGGCGCAGGCCGAAGGCAGCGCGATCCGCGGCAAGGTCGGCGTGGCGGTGTTGCCGAAGGGCGGCGGGGCGGGGCGGCATGCGGCGGCACTCGGCGGCGAATCGCTGGCGGTTTCGAAATATTCGCGGCACCCGGCGGCGGCGGCCGATCTGGTGCTCTACATGACCAGCGCCGCGGTGCAGAAGGATCGTGCGCTGCGCGGCTCCTTCAACCCGACGATCGCGGCGCTGTACCAGGACGCCGAGATCCTGCAGGCCAACCCCTTCATGGGCGAGCTGCTGGCAACATTCACCAACGCCGTCGCCCGCCCGACAAGCGTCACCGGCGCCCGTTACAACCAGGTCAGCCACCACTTCTGGAACGCGGCGCACGATACCCTGTCCGGTAAGGCGACAGCCGAGCAGGCACTGGCCAGGCTCGAGCAATCGCTGAAACGCGTCAGCCGGCGCGGCACGTGGCGTTGAGCGAATTGAGCTGGGCAAGGCCGTTGCGCGACCACGCGCCGAAGAAGTGATGGCCGACGACAGCCTTCGACCGCCATTCCAAAACGCGTTGCTGCGTGGCGGCCTGGCCGCGCAGCGCGTGCGCCGCGCCTGGTGGATGGCGGCGCCGATGTTGCTGGTGCTGGCGGCGGTCGGCGCTTGGCCGTTGTTGCGCACGATCTGGTTCAGCCTGACCGACAGCGAATTGTCGAACCTCGGCGATTACGCGTTCATCGGCCTGGAGAACTACGTCGGCGAGTACGGCCTGCTGGCCAGCGCGGAGTGGTGGCAGGCGGTTGGCAATACCTTGCTGTTCACCGGCCTGTCGGTGACCCTTGAAACCTTGCTTGGGCTCGCTGTGGCCTTGTTGCTCAACCAGGCTTCGCGCCTGCGCACGCTCTTGCGTGCCGCCCTGCTGGTGCCCTGGGCGATTCCTACGGTGGTCTCGGCCAAGATGTGGAGCTGGATGCTGCACGACCAGTTCGGCATCGTGAACCATCACCTGCTGGCGCTCGGCCTGATCGCCGCGCCGCTGGCGTGGACCGCCGACCCGCAGCTGTCGCTGTTCAGCATCGTGCTGGTCGATGTCTGGAAAGCGACCCCCTACATGGCCCTCTTGATCCTGGCGGCGCTGCAGATGGTGCCGGAGGACTGCTACGAAGCGGCGCGCGTGGACGGCGTGCCGCGCTGGCAGGTTTTCCGTCGCATCACGCTGCCCCTGATCCTGCCCGGCCTGCTGGTGGCGATGGTCTTTCGCACGCTCGACGCGCTGCGCGTCTTCGACCTGATCTACGTGATGACTTCCAACAGCCGCGACACGCAGAGCATGTCGGTCTTCGTGCGCGAGCAGTTGATCGACTTCGGCCTGGTCGGCTACGGATCGGCCGCCGCGACCTGCCTGTTCTTCATGATCGCGCTGTTGAGCATCATCGCCATGGGCTTGATGCGCAGGACTTTCGAGCGGGCGGCGGCGTGAGCGGGGTGGTGAAAGCTGGCGCCGGTTCGCGGGCCTTCGCACCGGGCGCCGCCCCCGGACAGCCTCGCTTTCCCTGGGGCCGCATCGGCTACTGGGCGGCCTCGCTGCTGTTCATCTTCGTTTCCGTATTTCCGCTGCTCTATGCGCTGTCGAGTTCGCTCAAGCAGGGCAGCGGGCTTTTCTCTCCGGCGCTGTGGCCCGAGGCGCCGACTTTCGCCAACTACAGCGGCGTTTTCGCTGACCAGCCGTTCGCGCAAAACCTGCTCAATTCGCTGCTCGTCGCCGGCAGCGTGGTCAGCCTGTCGCTGGGGCTCAGCCTGATGGCGGCCTGGGCCTTCGGGCGGGTCGAGTTCCGCGGTCGCGGCCTGTTGCTGATACTGATCCTGTCCGCCTCGATGCTGCCACAGGTGGCGGTGTTGTCGGGAATGTTCGAGCTGGTACGCGCTTTCGGCATGTACGATACGCTCGGCGCGCTGATCATTGCCGATCTGCTTTTGACCCTGCCGTTCACCGTCTGGGTGCTGGTGACCTTCATGCGCCAGCTGCCCAAGGAACTGGAAGAGGCCGCAGCGATGGACGGCGTCGGCGTGCTGACCCTGGTCTTCCGGGTCTTCATGCCGCTGCTCTGGCCGGCGATGGTCGCCACCGGCCTGTTGGCCTTCATCGCCGCGTGGAACGAATTTCTCTTCGCACTGACTTTCACCTTGTCGACCGAGGCGCGCACGGTGCCGGTGGCGATTGCCCTGATCAGCACACCGAGCGGCTTCGAACTGCCCTGGGGAAAGATCATGGCCGCCTCGGTGATCGTCACCCTGCCGCTGGTGGCGCTGGTGGTGGTCTTTCAGCGGCGCATCGTTTCCGGGCTGTCGGCCGGGGCGGTGAAAGGGTGATCGCCATCGGCCGACCGGGAGGGAGGGGGCCATGAGTCGCATCGAGCTGCGCGGGATCAGCAAGCGCTTCGGCGACACGCCGGTACTGAACGACATCGACCTGAGCATTGCGCCGGGCGAGTTCTGCGTCTTCGTCGGGCCTTCGGGTTGCGGCAAGTCGACGCTGTTGCGCCTGCTCGCCGGGCTGGAAGATCCCAGCGCCGGCGAGATCGAGATCGACGGAGTGCGGGTCAATCAGTTGCCGCCGGCGCAGCGCAACGTGGCGATGGTCTTCCAGAGCTATGCCTTGTACCCGCACATGAGCGTCTTTCAGAACATGGCTTTCGGTCTGCAGCACCGCAAGCTGCCCGCCGGCGAGATCGAGCGGCGGATCGCCGACGCGGTGCGCATCCTGCAACTCGACGGCTTGCTGCAGCGCCGCCCGAAGGAATTGTCGGGCGGGCAGCGGCAGCGCGTGGCGATCGCCCGCGCCATCGTGCGCCAGCCGAAAGTCTTCCTGTTCGACGAGCCGCTGTCCAACCTCGACGCCGCGCTGCGCGTGCAGACGCGTCTCGAGATCGCCAGCTTGCACCGCGCGCTCGGCTCGGCGAGCATGGTCTATGTGACCCACGACCAGGTCGAGGCGATGACGCTCGCCGACCGCATCGTCCTGCTGCAGCCGCTGGCTGGCCGCAGCGACGGGCTCAGCGTGGCCCAGGCCGGTGCACCACTGGCGCTCTACCACCACCCGGCGAACCGTTTTGTCGCCGCCTTCATCGGTTCGCCGGCGATGAACTTCGTCGATGCGACGGTGGCGTCGCTGGGCGACGGGCGGGTGCTCGTCGACGCGCATGGCATGCGCTGCGCAGCGCAGCTATCGCCGCAGGGGCTGGCCGTCGGCGAGCCGGTGACCCTGGGCATTCGGCCCGAGCATGTGCGGCTGGGGGAGGGGGCGCAGCGCGCGCGCGTCAGCCACGTCGAGCGTCTTGGCGAAGTCAGCCACATCTATCTCGAGCTGCCGGGTGTCGGCACGCCGCTGCTGGCCAAGAGCGCGCGCGACGACATTGCCATCGATGAGCGGCTGGCCTTCGATCTGCCGGCACAAGCCCTGCATCTGTTTCGCGCCGATGGTGTCGCGCAAGCGCGTGGCACGGCCAGGCAGTCTGGCAGCGGGTGTTGATCTGCCCGCTGTTCGAGAAGCTCGTCGGCAGCGGGAAACGGCAGGTTCCGCGGCCATTGGCGAACGCGTAGAATCATGTTTGCATGAACGGTGATGACCTGTTCGCGCGCACGCCTTGATGCGCGTCGCCGCACGCATTGCTGCGTCGGGGCCAGGCTGGCTTGTCTGCGCTGTGCGCTGAAGTCGCCTGCGCCATGGCCATTCCGAGTTGGCGCCGGCACAACCATGGAGAAGTCTCGATGAATGATTTGGCACGTTCGCTGATTGCTGCGGTGGTCCTCCTGATTCTCGCCGGGAGTGGCTACCTGTGGTGGCAGGAGCGGGAGGAACGACAAGCGGCAGAGATGACGCCGGTGAGCGCAGCAAACACCAGCGCGCTGGCACCGGTGGCGCCGGAGCCGGCACCCCTGCACCATGCCATCGAAGCGATTACACCGCCGCTCGCGGAGCCTCTGCCCCCCTTGACGGATAGCGGCAGTGAAGTGAGCGACGCGCTGGTCGATCTGCTTGGCCGCGAGCAGGTGCTGTCCTTTGTGGACGCGACAGGCTTTGCCCAGCGCGTGGTGGCAACGGTCGATAACCTGGCCCGTGGCCATGCGGCCTCACGCCTGTGGCCGGTGCATCCCGCACCCGGGCGTTTTCAGGTCGTCGAGCGTGACGGCGCGACCTATATTGCCGACGACAACCGCGCGCGATACAAGGCTTTCGTGCGTTTCGCCTCGGCCGTCGATACCGACGCTGCGGTGGCCCTGTACCTGCGCATGTATCCCTTGCTGCAAAAAGCTTACGAAGAGCTCGGTTATCCGGGCAAGTACTTCAACAACCGCCTGATCGAAGTGATCGACCAGTTGCTGGCGACTCCCGATCTTCTGAAACCCGTTCGCCTGACCCTGGTCGAGGTCAAGGGGCAGGGTGAAACGCCACGCCCCTGGGTACGCTACGAGTACGCGGACCCGGCACTCGAGGCGCGCCCTGCGGGCCAGAAGATTCTGCTGCGCATGGGGCCGGGGAACGCCGGCCCGCTGAAGGCCAAGTTGCGCCAGTTCCGCCAGCGCGTGGCCAGCGGCGTGAGCGGCTGACGCCCGCCCCCGGTTCCGGTCACTCTTCAAGCCGCCCGCAGGCGATCGGCGAGAAGGCGATTCCCTTGCCGGGCACGAATCCCAGGCCAGCCGCATGCGGCAGAAGCAGGCGACCATCGACGATCGCCGGTGGCGCGCCGGTATCTTCCGCGAGCCAGGACGAGGTCGCCAGGCCGTGTGCCAGGCGATTGTCAATGGCGGTCGCGAGGTGCGCGGCGGCGATGACGCCGCAGGCGCTTTCGATGCTGCTGGTGACGACGCAATCCAGGCCCGCAGCAAGCGCGCGCTGCGCGAGAAGGAAAGCGGGCAGCAGACCGCCGCAACGGGTCGGCTTGATCACCAGCCGGCGTACGGGTGCGCTTCCCAGGATGCGCTCGGCGTCGAGCAGCGCTGCCGATTCGTCGATGGCAATGGCGATCGTCGTCTGCGCCTGCAGGCGTTGCAGTCGCTGCAGCGTCGCTTCGGCGAGGGGCTCTTCGAGCATCTCGATCGGGAGCTCGGCGCAGCGGTGCAGGAAATGTTCCGCAGCCGCGCTGCTCCAGGCGCGATTGGCGTCGAGTCGCAACTGAACGCCCGCCGGCAGTAGCGCGGCGACGTGTCGTAGTCGCTCGATTTCGTGATCGATCGAGGCCGCGCCGACCTTGAGCTTGAGGATCCGGAAACCCGCCTTGCAGGCGCTGTATACGCTTTCGTCGGCAAGCCGGCCGATGCTGCCCAGCGCCGCGTTTACCGCCACCTCGCCGGCTGCGGAAGGCGGTTCGAAGCCTGGCTGGTCGCCGCGATGGATGCTGCGCAGGTAGGCGGCGAGCGACAAGCCGTCGGCCTGGGCGGCCAGATCGAGGAGCGCGGTTTCGAGCGCCAGGCGTGCAGCCGGCGCGGCGCCGGGGCCGCTGGCGATGGTCTGCAGCGCATCGCCGACCGGCATGCCGATCAGGCGTCGAGCCTGCGCGCAGAGCCAGGACTCGGCGTTGGCAGGCGTTTCCGCCGCGCTTCCCGGCAGCGGCGCACAATCGCCGTAGCCACGCATGCCACTTGAACTATCGAGGCGCAGCAGCCAGCCTTCGCGCTCGCTGAAGCCGCCGGCGGCGGTCAGCCAAGGGCTG
>LBIU01000800.1 GCA_000987445.1 Candidatus Accumulibacter adiacens
GCTTTCGAGCGCGCCATCGCCGATCTGCTCGGCGCCTGCGGCCTTGACGCCGCTGGCCCGCACATGGGCAGAACCCCGCAGCGCGTGCGCGAACTCTGGCAGCGCCGCCTGCTCGGCGGCTACGACCTCGACCCGGCGGAAGCCCTCGGCGAAGGCTTTGCCGATCCGCGTGGCGACATGGTCGTGGTGCGTGGCATCGCGGTGCACGGCGTCTGTCCGCACCATCTGGTCCCCTTTCGCGGCCTGGCGCACGTCGCCTACCTGCCCGGCGGCCGGCTGCACGGCTTCGGTCGCATTGCCCGCCTGGTCGACGCCATCGGCCACCGCTTCACCTATCAGGAATGGATGACTCGCGACATCGCCGAAGCCCTGATGCAGCACGGCAAGGCGCGCGGCGCCGCCTGTGTCGTCGAGGCCGAACAGCTGTGCCTGCTGCTCGGCGAGGATCGGCGCGGCGATGAACGGGTGATCACCCAGGCCTTCACCGGCGAGTTTGAGCACTCCGAATACCCCGAACACGCCGCGCAGGCGCGCAACGAATTCCTGCGCGCTATCGCCAGTGGCCGCCACGACTAGCGACCAAGGAAACGCCGACGCCAGCGCACCTGGCCTTCGCTAGTGACGGCCACCTTCTGTTAAGGCTTGCCCGACGCCTGCCCTCGGTCTCCATGCGCCCGGCCGTGTCGCCAGTTCAGGGCAGGCATTCGACAACCCTTGACATCTGATGTCGGGCTGGTTCTCGACCGGAGCCGATGCTTCAACATCAGACGCTCGGCGACCGGCTGGAAGCTGCCATGCGAGGGTTAGCCGTTCCACGTCAGGAAAATGGGAACGACTGGCGGCTGATTCTTGACCTTCCTTGGACTCAAAGGCAAGCTACCGGTCGGCTCTATCCACGAAAGGCTCCCGCATGCAAGCTAACAAGGCCATGCCGCTCCCGATTCGCGCCACCTGTATCGGCACGCTCCTGATGATGGCCGCCATGCCTGCCGCGGCGCAGTCCTTGAAAGACATATTCCGTCCCTTGGTTGTTCTTGGGGTCAGGTCTTTCCTCGTGCCTTGGGAAAAAGTGGAGAGTAGCGGCGGGAATCCCTGACG
>LBIU01000801.1 GCA_000987445.1 Candidatus Accumulibacter adiacens
GTCGCGCCGCCGCCGCAGCAGGAGCCGCGGGGAACGATCGCGCCGAAGTTCGTCGGTGGCGATCGCAAATGCATCGGCTTCGCCGCCGCCTGCCGCGAGGTGGCCGACACCCTCGGCTGCCATTACTTCGATGCCGGCACGGTGGTCACGGTCAGCCAGATCGACGGGGTGCACCTCGACGCCGACCAGCACGCTCGCCTCGGCGCCGCGCTGGCGACCGTGGTGGACGAACTGGGCTGTTGCCCGCGTTGCTGATCGGCTCCTGCCACGCGGGTCGCCCCGAAGCGGCCGCGCCGCATCGGCTTTTCAGTCTGTCGACGCAGCAAGGATCGGTTCGCAACGCACGTCGGATTTCACCGAGTTGGCGATGAAGCATTCCGCGTGCGCCTGCTGGTGCATCTGCGTCACCTCTTCGGGGCCGGGCCGGCGATCACCGGAGAAGGCCACTTCCGGCCTGAGCGTGACAACGGTGATCGCCAGCCTGCCGTCCCCATTCTTCGCCATCACCCCGAGCGGGCTGTCGGCGTAGCGATCGACGCAGAAGCCGCGCCGGGCGGCGATGGCAAGGAACCACAGCAGATGGCAACTCGCCAGCGAAGCGACAAAAGCCTCTTCCGGGTCCACCGCCATTGGGTCGGACATCGGTAGCGGAACGACCTGCGGCGACGACGAAGCCGGGATTTCCAGCCCGCCATCGAAGCGCAGCAGATGTCGGCGGCTGTAACGGTTGCCGAGGAAATCCTGCTCGCCGCGCAGCCAGAGGAGGTGTGCACCGTATTCGGCCATGGCCAGTCTCCCGGGAGTGATGTGGATTGGAGGGGTGGAGGTGGTGAGTGCGAGTAATAGCACAGCCGGCAGTCGGCGCAAAAGCCGCGCCGTGTACTTCCGTGTACTCTCGTGTTCTCGCGCGCCCTCCGCGAGCCACGACCTGGGCGATGTCGTCATGATCAGAGGGGGGCGCTGGACTGCCACGTCGCTGCGCTCCTCGCAGTGACGGCGTGCGCTGTGCCCTGCAACCACCATTCACCCTTCGGAGAAAAAAGCCCATGAAAGCGATCCTTACCGGACATAGCCGCGGCCTGGGCGCCGCAATTGCAGAAGCCCTCCTGGCCCGCGGCATCGCCGTGCTCGCCCTGGCCAGGCACGGCAACGCCCGCCTGGCGGCGCGCTACCCGCAGTTGCTGCACGAAGTGGCGATAGACCTGAGCGACGTCGCCGTGCTGCAGGACTGGCTGGCCGGCGAGCAGTTGCCCGGCTTTCTTGTGGGCTGCAGCGCGCTTTCCCTGGTCAACAACGCCGGCACGGTGCAACCCGTTGCGCCGCTCGGTCGTGCGGAAAACACGGCCATTGCCCGCGCCCTGAACCTCAACGTCGCCACGCCCCTGATCCTCGCCAACGCCGTCATTGCGGCGTCGCCCACGGTGCCGGAGAGGCGCATTCTGCATCTTTCCAGCGGTGCCGCGCGCAGCCCCTATCCAGGCTGGAGCGTCTATTGCGCGAGCAAGGCGGCGCTCGACCAGCATGCGCGTGCGGTGGCCCTCGACGAGGTCGCTGG
>LBIU01000802.1 GCA_000987445.1 Candidatus Accumulibacter adiacens
TCAGCGAGTGCAACCAGGCGCTGATTCGTGCCACCGACGAGAGCGAACTGCTGAGTACGGTCTGCGAGATCGTCGTGCAGGTCGGCGGTTATCGAATGGCCTGGGTCGGGTACACGCAAAGCGATGCCGCGAAGAGTGTGCGACCCGTGGCGCACGCCGGCCACGAATGCGGCTACCTTGCGCAGATAAAATGTTCTTGGGCCGATGGCGAGCATGGGCGTGGCGCCAACGGCGTCGCCATTCGCAGCGGCCGTCCCTGCGTGATGGCGAACATCGCTTGCGACCCGGATTTTGCACCCTGGCGCGACGACGCCATCGAGCGCGGATATGCGGCCCTGTGCGCCCTGCCGCTGCGCGATGGTGAGCGGATCCTTGGCGCGCTGAGCATTTACGCGGCGGCCCTGGGGGCTTTCGACCCCGAGGAGGTGGCTCTGCTGAGCGAACTGGCGGAGGATCTGAGCTTTGGCATTGCGGTCCTGCGTACCCGCAGCGAGCGCGAGCAGTCCGAGCAGGCGCTGCGCGACAGCGAGGCGCGCTACCGGCTCCTCTTCGACAGCAATCCGCATCCGATGTGGGTCCATGATCTGGGCACGCTCGCCTTCCTGACCGTCAACGACGCGGCCCTGCGCAAGTACGGCTATGCGCGCGAGGAATTCCTGAGCATGGCGGTGAGCGACCTACGCCTGAGCGACGAAACGCCGCTTCTCCTCGCCGACGTCGTCTCGGTTGAAGAGAGCGGCGACTGCCCCGGGGTCTGGCAACATCGCACCAAGGACGGCACGCTCATCGACGTCGAAATCGTGGCGCACGAGATTTCCTACCAGGGGCGTCCGGCACAACTCGTCCTGGCCGAAGACATCACCGCCCGCAGGCGTGCCGAGGCGGCGTTGCTGGAAAGCGAGCTGCAATATCGCGAACTCGTCGAAAACGCCAACAGCATCATCCTGCGCTGGAGCCCGGAGGGGCGGATCAACTTCATCAACGACTTCGGTCTGAAGTTCTTTGGCTACCCGGAGGAAGCGCTGCTTGGGCAGCATGTGATCGGTACCATCGTGCCGCCGTTTGAAAGCGGCGGCAAGGATCTGCGCCCGCTGATGCAGAACATCTGCCGCAAACCGGAAAGCTTCGAACACAATATCAACGAGAACATGCGCCGCAGTGGT
>LBIU01000803.1 GCA_000987445.1 Candidatus Accumulibacter adiacens
GGTGCCGACGCGCACGATGTCGCGCAGCGCCTTCTCCCGGCCGGGCTGGTGAAAGTGTTCCAGGAGCTCGTCTCGATGCGTCAACACCTCGCTGGCCCGTCGTACCAGTGCAGCGATTTCGATCTTCGCCGTGTTGCTCTTGCGCTCGCTCGGCCCCAGCAGCGGCGCAAACTCCAGCGCACCCATGCCGCGCTTGCCGGTGTAGCAAAGGCGCTCCACCGCGTTGAAGTCTTCGGGCCTGCGGCCCTGCGTCGCCAGCCAGGCATCGACCAGGGCGGTGCCGAACCTGTCCGGCAGCGAATCCGCGAGCAGGCCCGGCAGGCCGCGGAAGGTATTGCGCGGCAACGCCGGGAATTCATACCCCCGCGTGCTCAAGGGCATGGTCAGCGGTGCAACCTCGACTCCGCTGCCCGCGAACTCCGGGTCGTACCGAAAGGTCGCAAGCTCCTGACCTTCCAGGAGCGATACGGCGCCGATCGCCCGGCCCCAGAGCTGGACCGTCGCGATCATGTCGGTTCACGCCAGGTCAACTTCTTCCATGCAGTCCACGAGGTCGGCCTCGATGAGGGCGCGACGGATGTCGCCTTCGCCGGACCGCTTGGAGGACATGCTGCCATTGGCCAATACCAAGCCGGCTGTACCCGCCGGCGGGTGGTGGCGTTGCTCTCCTGCCCGTAGATGGCGACCATGGCGTCGTCCACGATCCGGCCGAGGACGACGTGCTTGTACGCCGCGGCGTCCATGTTCTTGCGCAGCTTGTCGGCGGCCAGCCAGAG
This sequence comes from Candidatus Accumulibacter adiacens, assembly GCA_000987445.1. Classification (GTDB taxonomy): domain Bacteria; phylum Pseudomonadota; class Gammaproteobacteria; order Burkholderiales; family Rhodocyclaceae; genus Accumulibacter; species Accumulibacter adiacens. The sequence goes on from LBIU01000803.1 coordinate 777, forward strand.
CTTGGCCTCGAAGCCGATGGTGGCGGTGGAGTCGCCTTTCTTGGTGCTTCTCGTCGCCATCCGCTTCTCATATCCCCGGGTCGCGGTGTTCAAGGGCGCGCGAAACACCCTACCGGCAGCATTCTAGCGGATTCGCCTGCGCCGCTGCCGGCTCAGCGCCTGGGCGGCGGCTGCACGCGGTCGAGCGCGCGGGGCCTTCCCCCTTGCCTTGAGCAATAGTCAAGACCCCGTTGCCGTGGATCCGCGCAGCCTGTCTGCGAATTCCCCAATAGGGAATTCGATCTGGCTGGGCATGACGGTTGAGAAGCGTTCATGGCGAGGCTTCTGGTGCGATCAGTTTCACCTCGGAAAA
>LBIU01000106.1 GCA_000987445.1 Candidatus Accumulibacter adiacens
AGCATGATGTCCGGTTCCATGGCCAGCGCGCGGGCAATCGCCACGCGCTGCTTCTGGCCGCCCGACAGCCGCGCCGGGTAGCTGTCGCGCTTGTCGAGCAGGCCGACCTTGCGCAACAGCTCGTCGGCCATGGGCAGCACCTCCTGACGGCGCAATCCCTTGACCGTCAGCGGTGCCTCGATGATGTTCTGCAGCACGGTCAGATGTGGAAAGAGATTGAAGTGCTGAAAGACCATGCCCATCTTGCGGCAGATGCGCCGCAGCTCGCCGTCGGCAGCGTAGCGGCAGAGCGCCGTCTCGCCCGGGCCGACCAGGGTTTCGCCTTCGATGTCGATGCGCCCACGATCGATCGTTTCGAGGTGATTGAGACAGCGCAGAAAAGTGCTCTTTCCCGAGCCCGAAGGGCCGATGATCGCCAGCACCTCGCCCTTGCCGACGTCGAGCGAGACGCCCCTGAGCACTTCCACCGCGGCGAAGCGCTTGTGCACGTCGAGCGCGTGGATCATCGGGCTATGCATCGTACACCGCGTACTTCTTTTCCAGATGCTGGAAAGCGACCGTCAGCACCAGCGTCATCACCAGATAGAAAGCCGCGGCGACGATGAACGGCGTGGTCGTGAAATCGCGCTGGACGATGCCGCGCGCGGCGCGCAGCAGGTCGTTCATGGCCAGCACGTAGATCAGCGAGGTGTCCTTGACCAGCGTGATGGTCTCGTTGCTCATCGGCGGCAGGATGCGCTTGAAGACCTGCGGCAGCACGATGCGGCGCATCGTTTGCGTATAGCTCAAGCCAAGCACCCGTGCGCCCTCGTACTGGCCACGGTCGATCGACTGGATGCCGGCGCGAAAGATCTCGGCGAAATACGCTGCATAGTTGAGCACGAAAGCGACGATCGCCGCCGTGAAATCGGGCAGGCGAATGCCGATCACCGGCACGAAAGGCAGGGCGAAATAGATGAACAACATCTGCAGCATCAGCGGCGTGCCGCGCATCAGCCAGATGTAGCCGTTGACCAGGCCACCGACGACCGCAAAACGCGAGACGCGCAGCAGCGCCAGGCACAGGCCGAGCGGTACCGCCAGCACGAAGGTGATGACGAACACCTGCAGGGTGACCCCCGTCCCTTCGAGCAGGGGACCCATTATTTGAATCACATAATCCATGCGCAATCTCTCGACACCCGGGCTGGGAGCGGCCGGGGATCTCCGCTGTCGGGGCGGCAGCCCGGCGGCACGGCCCGGGTCCGCGCGCAGCACGCGCGGGCCTGGCAGGCTATTTCTTGACGATGTCCTTGCCGAACCATTTCGTCGAAATGGCCGCGGCGGAACCGTCGTTCTTCATCTCGTCCATCGCCTGCTGCAGCTGGGCCATCAGCGCGGTGTCATCCTTGCGCGTACCGACGCCGTAGTCTTCGGTCCCGAAGTGTTCCTCGAGAATGCGATACTCGCCGGGCTTCTTGCTGGTGTAGTAACGCCCGACCACCTCGTCAACCACCACCGCATCGAGCCGGCCGATGCTCAGATCCATCAGCGCCGTCACGTTGTCACCGAACTTCTTGAGTTCCTGCAGTGATTTGGCGGTCTCGCCATCCTTCTCGACGGCCTCGATGGCGCTGCTGCCGTCCTGGACGCCGACCACCTTGCCGGCCAGATCGGCCTTGCTGTGCACCGCCGACTGCTCGCTGACGATGATGATCTGGCGGTTTTCGAGATACGGCGTGGTGAACAGGATCTTTTCCTTGCGCGCGTCGGTGATCGTCAGGCCGTTCCACAACACGTCCACCCGCTTGCTGCTCAACTCGGCTTCCTTGGCGTTCCAGTCGATCGGCTTGAAGCTCACTTCGGCACCCAGCCGCTTGCCGGCCTCAGTCGCCAGATCGATGTCGAAACCGACCAGGGCATTGTTTTCGTCACGGAAGCCCATCGGCGGGAAATTGTCGTCCAGTCCGACGACGATCACTGCCGCCGGTGCCGGCGCCGCTGCCGCGGCAGTTGCCGGCGCTTCTTCTTTCTTGCCGCAGGCGGCGAGCAGTGCGCCGGCCAGCACGGCGGCGATCACTAGCGAGGTCTGTTTTTTCATGTCTCTTCTTTAGCAGTGCGTTGAAAGGGCGGCATGATAGCAGGGTCTGGGAGCTTCGCCCGACACTGCGCGGCATCGCCGCTCAACTGCGGCCGTGGTCGCGGCGATAGCGTTCGAAAGCACTGCGCACCGCTTCGCGCAACTCGGCGTCGTTCCAGGGCTTGGTCATGAAGCGGTAGATCTCGCCCTGATTGACCGCCTCGGTGACCGACTGGAGATCGGTATAGCCGGAGAGGATCATGCGCACCGGGTCGGGAAACAAGGCCTTGGCACGGGAAATGAACTCGGTACCCGACATCCCCGGCATGCGCTGGTCGGTAATGATCACGCCGACGCGGTGGCGGGCCAGAATCTCCAGGCCCTCGGCGCCACTGGTTGCCGTGAAGATGCGGTAGCGGTCGGCGCGCAGCAGCCGGCGCACGGCGCTGCTGACGTTTGCTTCATCGTCGACCAGCAGCAGCGTGCGGGCGGCCTCACCCTCCTCGTCGGCGTCGCTCGCCCCGGCAAGGCTCAGACAACGCGCCTCGCGCAGGAGGACCTCGAACTCGTGGCATGGCAGAGGGCAGCTGAAGTAGAAGCCCTGCATTTCATCGCAGCCGCGTTCGCGCAGGAATTTCAGCTGCGCCTCGGTCTCGACTCCTTCGGCGATGACCTTCACCCCCAGGCTCTTGGCCATGGCGATCACCGCCAGCGCGACGGCCGCAGCGCTACGGTCGCTGAGAATGTCGCGGACAAAGCAGCGATCGATCTTGATCCGGTCGACGGTGATGCGCAGCAGATGGGCAAGCGACGAGCAACCGGTACCGAAGTCGTCCAGCGCCATGGTCACGCCGGCGGCACGTATTTTCTTGAGGATCGCGGTCACCCGGGCGATATCCTGCAGGGCCAGGCTTTCGGTCAGTTCGACTTCGAGAGCGCCGCCGTCCAGCCTGGCGCGCGCGATCGCCGCGGCCAGCTGCTCGGCCAGATCGTCGCTCTGGAACTGCCGCGCCGACAGATTGATCGCCAGCCGTGGCGTCGCCAGACCGGCGTCCTGCCAGGCGCGTACTTGCTGGCAGGCGGTTTCGATGACCCATTGGCCAATCGGCACGATCAGGCCGCTGTCCTCGGCAAGGGTGATGAAGTCCTTGGGGGGAAGCATCCCGCGCACCGGATGCTGCCAGCGCAGCAACACTTCCGCACCGACGATTTCGCCGCTCACCAGATCGACCTGGGGTTGGTAGTGGAGTTCCAGCTCGTCGCGCTCGAGCGCGCGCCCGAGGTCCGCTTCGATGGCCAGTTGTCCGGCGACCCGCGCATTCATCTCGGCCTGGTAGAAGTGGAAAGAGCCGCGGCCTCTGGCCTTGGCGCGATGCATTGCCGCGTCGGCGTTCTTCAGCAGCGTTTCCGGATCGCGACCGTCACGCGGGAAGAGACAGGCACCGATACTGCAGCTGAGCGCCAGGGCATGTCCCTCGAGGTCTACCGGCTGCGCGACGCTTTCCAGGATGCGCGCGATGACGCGCGCCACCTCATCGTCGCCGAGCGGATCGGCGAGGATTATCACGAACTCGTCGCCGCCAAGACGGGCGACGGTATCCCCATCGCGCACACAGTCGGCGAGCCGCTCGGCAACGACGCGCAGCAGCTGGTCGCCGTAACCGTGACCGTGGCTGTTATTGACCCGCTTGAACTGGTCGATATCGACGGCCAGCAAAGCCAGCCGCGAATCGTGCCGTTCGGCGTAGGCGATGGCCTGCTGCTGACGATCGCGCAGCAGGTTACGGTTGGCCAGTCCGGTCAGCACATCGTAGTTGGCCTGGTGCTCGAGTTCCTCTTCGTAACGGCGGCGCTCACTGATATCGTGGAAGACGCTGACGAAGTGCCCGAGCGTACCGTCCGGCGAGCGCACCGGCGAGACATTCAGCTCAACCCACAGCGGCGACCGGTCCTTGCGGAAACAGCGCAGCGTCACCTGCGTGTCGCGCCGCTCGCGCAGCGCCTGCCGCAACTCGTTGAGCGCCAACTGATCGAGTTCGCCGGCGAGCAGAAAACGGCCACTACGGCCGAGCACTTCGTCGGCGCCATAGCCGGTGATCACTTCGAAAGCGGGATTGACATAGGTGATCGGGTGATCAGCATCGACCGCATCGGTGATCATGAC
>LBIU01000107.1 GCA_000987445.1 Candidatus Accumulibacter adiacens
TCGGCGAGGATGCTGGCCACCACCTCTTCGAGGGGCGGCGGCGCAAACGCGGCCTGCCGCTCCTGATCGACCGGTCGGGCGACCATGGCCACGCTTTCGGAGGCGATTCCCCCCATGGCCAGGATCTGCGTCCAGCGAAAGCTGAACCAGCCGTTGCGGATGATCAGGCATTTCTTGTCGGTGGCGAACTGACGGGCGACGGCTTCCATGCCGAAGGTGCCGCTACCTGGAACGATGATCGCGGCGTTGGCGTTGTAGACGGTCTTGACGATCCGCGAGATGTCATTCATCACGCCCTGGAAGCGCCGCGACATATGGTTGAGGGCACGGTCGGTATAGACCACCGAGTATTCGAGCAGACCATCGGGATCGGGTTGGGGAAGGAGTGCGGGCACGATTGTCTCCATTGGGTGATTCGGCAAGCCGGGTTCAGTGACTGCGCGGGGTGACCGTGCAGCACAAGGCGTGCAGGATAACGCCAAGTCCGGACCGCGCGCTAGTCGGGGAAAGCACGGCGTTTGACCCCGGCAGCGTGCTCGACTGGTCGTCGCGCCGCAGCGGATGAAAGCGCTGAGCGTGATCGGCACGGCGACAAAGTTCATGGTCGGCGGCAGCCTGGCCTTGCTGGCCACGCAAGCCTTCATCGCACTCCGAGACGCTGTCCGGCGAAAGCCAGAAAGACGAGCGCAACCCCGACCGGACCCGGAGCAAGCTCCGTCACGGTCAGGCGAGCACCAAGGCGCACCCGCCCCGGCCGACACCGCGCGAGCATCTACGCGGCCAACCGCCAGCCGGCTTCGGTTTCTTCGAAGATCTGGCGCGCTTCATCCTTTTGGCGATCGGTCTCGTTCCACTGGGCGATCAGTTCGGTCACGCGCGTCGTGCCGTCGATATGCTCGAGGTACATCAGCCGCAGCATCCGCTCGGCGGCAACGGTTGGCCGGCGCTTGCCGCGCTCCCAGAGCGAAGCGCTTTGCTCGTCGACCCCCAGGCAATCGCCGAGCCGCTTCTGCGACATACCCATTTCGAGGCGCAGGAAGCGGATCTCGACGCCCGTCAGGCGCCGCTTGTAGTCGACCAGGTGGTGGCCGATGGTCCGGTGCAGGCCATCGATATCGTAGATCTCAAGACACGGGCCTAGCCCGTCGACATCCTCGTAGCTGAAACCACTCGCCAACCAGATGTTTTTCAGCCCACAGTCTTCATACTTCAGCATGTCGCTCATCTCAGCCCTCGACTACCGTCGCCACCACGGCCAGTGCACCACTCTCGCTGTCCTCGGCACCGTCCCTGCCTGCAGGTACTTCGGCAAGCTTGAAGATTACGCCGACCGTCAAACGCGCGCCGGCATGGAACCAGCTCAGGTTGCACCGCCAGTCGCCGCGCGCATCCATGTGCAGCGGCTCGCTCACCAGACCGTTTTTCAGGGTCTCCAGCACCTGTCGGCGACCGATGTGGCGGTGCTTCATCCGCGCCTCGGCAGACTCGCTGAAAACCAGGCGGCGCTTGCCGTTGCCGACTTCCTTGACCCACTCCATGGCCTGCCTGGGGGTCGGTTTGATGCCGGTGATCTTGCTCATGACGATCCATCGTAGGTCGCAAAAGGCGACGATGTTGAATTCTGGCCCACCCAGAGCGCCTCGCAACACGCGAGTCGGCTTGTCTCAGGCGACCTTCTTCCCGCTGTCGCGAGTGAGCTGTTGCCCATCGGTACCCCTCGTTCAGACGCCCTGGCCAAGACGACAGTAACAAAACAAACGCGGCCCGAGCCACGCGCTCCCTGTGCTTCTCCCTATCACCGGGCATGTTTTCTTGTGGTGGGGCAGGGAATCAAACAATGCCACGCAACCCCTGACACCACCGATATTACACACAGTACACGCCGTCGATTTGAGAGACACCCCAAAAATCCACCCTCCGAAGGAGCGGTGCTGCCCAAGGCAGGGCAAGATTCTGGCCGAAAAATGAGGATGTGTGAAGCGCTTTCGAGTCGTCGCCACGCGCTTGTGAGCGAACCGCCGAGAACCGCGGATGGACGCGACCGGGAGCAGTGACGCTCGTCGAATCCTTGTATGGTGTCGCAACTTATAGCGAGTTTATCCGGTTATACTTGAAATCAGCTATAACCACCAATAACTCGGTAAAACATGGACCCGATCAAGAACCCGTTTTCACCTGGTGCCGGTTCGCCACCGCCCGAACTGGCCGGGCGTGGACCGCTTCTTGAGGAGGCACGCATCCTGCTGGGCCGTACCCGATTGGGACGGCCGGAAAAAAGCCTTTTGCTGACCGGCTTGCGCGGCGTCGGCAAGACCGTACTGCTCAATGAAATCCGCCACATGGCTCGGGAGGCGG
>LBIU01000804.1 GCA_000987445.1 Candidatus Accumulibacter adiacens
CTTTTTGGCATGAAGTTTGCAGTGCCGGCGCCCGCGATTGGTTCGAGGATTGGTCAGGCCAATTTTTATTGCTATTTACGGCGTCTATGGGGCTTGTAAGGCGGAAATTTTCTGATAATCTCTGTCGCTCAATTGTTGTGCCTCAGCCCTGAAGTCTTTGATCTACATCTACAGACTTCGAAAAATTTGCCACCTTTGGAGAGCCCCAAATGACCTCGAAATCGATGTTGTTGAGCATCAGCCTTGCCGTCGCCGCCGCTCTGGCGTCGGGCACCGTTTCCGCACGAACCGAGATCCAGAACAAGGGTTCGGACACCCTGGTCAACGTCGCCCAGTCGTGGGCCGAGCAGTACGGCAAGATCAACCCCGACGTCGCCGTCGCCGTCTCCGGCGGCGGCTCGGGTACTGGCATCGCGGCCTTGATCAACGGCACCGTCGACATCGCCAATGCCAGCCGCAAGATGAAGGACAAGGAGATCGACCTGGCGAAATCGAAAGGTCACGATCCGGTCGAGCATGTCGTTGGTTTCGATGCGCTGGCGATTTTCGTTAACAAGAGTTTTCCTCTCGATTCGCTGAGCATCCCCGAACTGGCGAAGATCTATGGACGTGGCGGTGGGGCGACGAAGTGGAGCGACCTGGGCATCACCGTGCCCGGTTGCACGGACGAGATCGTCGTCGTCAGCCGGCAGAACAATTCGGGAACCTACGCCTACTTCCAGGAGGCCGTCCTTGGTGACAAGGGCAAGTTCCGTCAGGGTACGCTGGACATGCATGGTTCGAAGGACGTCGCCGACCTGGTCGAGAAGACGCCCTGCGCGATCGGCTACAGCGGTCTGGCCTATGCCACCGACCATCTCAAGACACTGTGCATCTCGCCGGAGAAAGGCAAGCCCTGCGTCCAGCCGAACGAGCAGACTGCTTTCGACGGCACCTATCCGATCGCCCGTCCGCTGCTGATGTACACCGACGGCAAGCCGAAGGCTGAGGTCAAGAAGTACATGGAATGGATCATGAGCGACGTCGGCCAGTGCATCGTCGCCAAGGAAGGTTACGCGCCGGTGAAGAAAGTCACCTGCAAGTAAGTCATACGTCATCGCGGGCGCGGGGGGCGGGAGTCCTCGCGCCCGCTCTGTAATCTGTGTTCCGTTAGTGCTGTGGGGAGCCGCATCCGATGAGCCATTACGAAGAACGTCTCGAGAGAGACCTGTCCCTGATCAAACAACAAGCGACTCTGCTGGCCAAGCGCGTCGACGACGCCCTCAGTGCCGCGGTACGCGCCCTGCTCAGCGGTGACGACAAGCTCGCCTACGCGACCGTCCTGGGAGATCAGCGGATCAACGCGGAAAACCGCAAGCTGGACAAGATGTGCCACGCTTTCATCGGCGTGCACCTGCCAAGCGCCGGGCATCTGCGCCTGATGACGGCGATGATTCACGCCAATATCGCGCTGGAGCGCGTCGGTGACTATGCGGTGACCATCGCCCGCGAATCGGTGCATCTGGCCAAGCGCCCCGACGCGTTGATCAAGCGCGAGGTCGAACTGCTCGCCGGCGAGTCGCGGCAGATGTTCAAGCAGGCGAT
>LBIU01000108.1 GCA_000987445.1 Candidatus Accumulibacter adiacens
CCCGGCAACGCCGCTCACGCCGCCGCACGGCGCTCCTCCATGCGCGCCGAGAAGAGGCTGGCGGCAACGATCAGCGCCCCACCCAGCCAGTCGCGCGGGGCCAGCGCTTCGTCGGCGAGCAGCCAGGCGGCGAGGGCGGCGAAGCCGATTTCGGTGAGCATGATGACCACCGCGCGGTTGGCGACGACGCGTGCCAGACCGAACTGGACGACGAGGTTGGCGACGACCAGCACGCAACCGAGCAAAGCGAGCAACAGCCAGAGCGACAGCGCACCTGGCAGGCGCGGGCTGCCGAAGCCGGCCAGCAAGAGCAGCGCGCCAGCGATCACCACTCCGACGAAGGCGGCCATGACCTTGCTTTCGATACTCAAATGGCCGGCGCGTCGGGAGAGCACGTTGAACAGGGCGAACGCGAAGCCGGCGAGCAGGCCGAGCCAGTCGGCGAGGTCCTGCGGTGCCGGCAGGCCGGCCTGTGGCTGCCAGAGCATGGTCGCTGCGCCGAGCAACGACAGGGCGATGACGCCGGCCCCAGCGCCGTTGAGGCGCTCGTCGAGCAGCAGACGTGACAGCAGGACGGTCCACAGGGGCGCCAGGTAAAAGAGGAGCAGGACGCGCACCACTTCGCCGTGGAGCGTAGCCAGCACGTAGCCGAGGTTGCAGGCGGCCGCCGCCAGCGCCAGCCAGAACAGCGTCCACGACGGCGCCCAGGCCAGCGGCGATCGGCGAAAGGTCAGCAGGCCAAGGACGAAGGCGATGGCGTAGGTGAGCGTCGTGGAAACAATGCCGTCGACGCCGGCGTCACGAAGAAGGCGGTAGGGGTACCAGATGACACCCCAGATCAGCGCCCCGCCGAGCAGGGCGCCAATGGCCAGACGCTGCTGGCCCGCGCCGCGAGTGCTGGCAATCTGCCGCGCCTTTCCTTTCACCGTCAGTCGATGCCCCTTATAATCCTCGGCACAATCCAGCGCCCCGCGACGAAAAAATCACGCCTGTGAATCCCCACCTCAGCAAGCTGCAGCCCTATCCCTTCGAGAAACTCCGGCAACTCTTCGCCGACATCACGCCGAACCCCGGGCTGCGTGAAATCAGGCTGTCGATCGGCGAGCCGCAGCACGCCACCCCGACCTTCATCAAGGAGGCACTGAGCGCCAATCTCGCCGGACTGGCGAGCTATCCTACCACCCTCGGCAGCAGCGAACTGCGCCGCAGCCTGGCCGCATGGCTGGGCCGTCGCTATGGCCTCGACGACCTCGATCCCGAAACACAGGTGATGCCGGTGAACGGTTCGCGCGAAGCCCTGTTCGCCTTCGCCCAGACGGTCATCGACCCGGCGCGCGGCGACCCGCCGCTGGTCGTCAGTCCGAACCCCTTCTACCAGATCTACGAAGGGGCAGCCTACCTCGCCGGCGCCGAGCCACGCTTCCTCAACACCCTGCCGGACAACGACTACGCGCTCAACTTCGCGAGCCTCAGCGAGGCCGAATGGCAGCGCGTGCAATTGTTCTATGTCTGCTCGCCGGGCAACCCGACCGGCAAGGTACTGAGTGTCGACGACTGGCAGCAACTCTTCGCCCTCGCCGACCGCCACGACTTCGTCATCGCCTCCGACGAGTGCTACTCGGAGATTTTCTTCGACGAGGCGCAGCCACCCCTTGGCTGCCTGCAGGCGGCACGTCTGCTCGGTCGCGGCTACCAGCGCCTGGTGATGTTTTCCAGCCTCTCCAAGCGCTCCAATGTGCCCGGCATGCGTTCGGGCTTCGTCGCCGGCGACGCCGCGCTGCTCAAATCCTTCCTGCTCTACCGCACCTATCACGGCAGCGCCATGAATCCGGCCGTCCAGGCAGCGAGCATCGCCGCCTGGAACGACGAGGCGCACGTCATCGATAACCGCCGCCAGTACCGGGAGAAGTTCGCCGCCGTCACCCCGCGCCTCGCCGACGTGCTGGACACGGCGCAGCCCGACGCCGGTTTCTATCTCTGGGCGCGGACGCCGATCGACGACGGCGAGTTCGCCCGCGGACTGCTCGCTGACTATAATGTGGTCCTTCTTCCCGGCAGCGCCCTGGCGCGTAACGCACGCGGGATCAATCCGGGCGCCGGCTTCGTGCGCATCGCACTGGTCGCGCCGCTCGCCGATTGCCTCGAAGCCGCCGAACGCATCCATTCATTCGTTTCAAAACTCTAGGGAAAAGATATGCAGGCAATCCAGCAAGTCATCGATGAGGCCTGGGAAAACCGCGCCTCGCTGCAACCCGGCAACGCCGACGACCGCGTTCGCCAGAGCGTGGCCAGCGTTCTCAAGCAGCTCGACGAAGGCGCCCTGCGCGTGGCCGAGAAGATCGACGGCGAGTGGGTGACGCACCAATGGATCAAGAAAGCCGTCCTGCTCTCCTTCCGGCTGACCGACAACAGCCTGATCGACGCCGGTCCGCTGCGCTATTACGACAAGGTGCCGAGCAAGTTTGCCGATTACGACAGTGAGAAGTTTGCCAAAGGGGGCTTCCGCATCGTGCCACCGGCGACCGCTCGCCGCGGCTCTTTCATCGCCAGGAACGTGGTGCTGATGCCGTCCTACGTCAATATCGGCGCCTACGTCGACGAAGGAACGATGGTCGACACCTGGGCCACGGTCGGCTCCTGCGCGCAGATCGGCAAGAACGTGCATCTCTCCGGTGGCGTCGGTATCGGCGGCGTCCTCGAACCCCTGCAGGGCAACCCGACGATCATCGAGGACAACTGCTTTGTCGGCGCCCGCTCGGAAGTCGTCGAGGGGGTCATCGTCGGCGAAGGTTCGGTGATCTCGATGGGCGTTTTCATCGGCCAATCGACCAAGATCCTGGACCGCGAAACCGGTGAGGTCAGCTATGGCCGCGTGCCGCCGGGGTCGGTCGTGGTCTCCGGCAGCATGCCGGGCAAGGGGGGCAGCTACAGCCTCTACTGCGCGGTGATCGTCAAGAAGGTAGACGCCCAGACGCGCGCCAAGACGAGCATCAACGATCTCCTGCGCAGCGACTGAACGCCGCCGCGCCCTGAAGCGATGGAAAAACGCATGATCCTCGACAAGCTTTTTCAGGTGATGGCGGAGCGGCAAGCCTCGGATATCTTCATATCCGCCGGCGCGCCGATCCACATCAAGATTCAGGGCGTCACGGTACCGGTCAATCAGCAGGTGATGGAACCGGCGATGATCGAAAAGATCGCCTTTGAACTGATGAACCCGGAACAGACGCACACCTTCGAGGCGACCAAGGAGATGAACCTCTCGGTCGGCGTCCCCAAGCTCGGCAATTTTCGGATCAACGTCTTTCGCCAGCGCGGCTCGATCTCGATCGTCGTGCGTTACATCCTCGGCAATATCCCGGCACTCGAGTCGCTGCTCCTGCCGCCGGTCCTCGCCGACCTGGTCATGGAAAGGCGCGGCCTGATCCTGATCGTCGGTTCGACGGGCTCGGGAAAGTCGACCACCATTGCCTCGATGCTCGATCATCGCAACAGCAACTGCGCCGGCCACATCCTGACCATCGAGGATCCGATCGAGTATCTCTTCAAGCACAAGAAGTCGATCGTCAACCAGCGCGAAATCGGCATGGACACCCTGGGCTGGAACAACGCCCTGAAGAGCGCCATGCGCCAGGCCCCCGACTGCATTCTGATCGGCGAGATCCGCGACAAGGAAACGATGCAGGCGGCGATTGCCTACGCCCAGACGGGCCACCTCTGCCTCGGCACCTTGCACGCCAACAACAGCTACCACGCGCTCAACCGGATGATCAACTTCTTCCCGCTCGATAGCCGCAGTGCGCTGTACATGGATCTCTCGGTCAGCCTCAAGGCGATCGTTTCGCAGCGCCTGGTGAAGCGCAAGGAAGGCAAGCTGGCGCCGGCCGTCGAGGTTCTGCTGAACAGTTATCACGTCCAGGAACTCGTCGAGCGCGGCGACATCCCGGCCCTCAAGGAGGCCATGGAGCAAAGCCTGGCGCCCGGATCGCAGACCTTTGAACAGGCGCTCTTCCGGCTCTACCGTGCCGACGTGATTACCCTCGAAGAAGCGCTGAGCAATGCCGACTCCCCGACCAATCTGTCTTGGCTGATCAACAACTTCGAAGCACCGCCAGCGCCGCGTCGCGAGGACAAGCTGAGCGCGTCATCGTACGAGCTGTCGGAAAGCGACCCCGGCAGCGCTTCCTTCAAGGAGTTTTCTCTCAGCCTCAACGATGCTGACGAGCAGGTCTGAGCCGGTGCGCGAGATCGATAGGGAGATGGACAGGGGTCACAGGCCAGCACTCGCCGACGAGGCGATTCTTGCACTCGCCGACGAGACGACGCTTGCACTGGCCGAGCAACTCATCGCCTGTCGCTCAGTGACCCCCGACGACGCCGGTTGCCTGCCGATCATCGCCCGCCGCCTGGAAGCAATCGGCTTCCGCTGCGAGTTCATCGGGCGCGCGGCGGTCAGCAATCTCTGGGCACGGCGCGGCCACGGGAGCCCGCTGCTCTGTCTGGCCGGCCACACCGACGTCGTTCCCAGCGGCCCGCTCGAACAATGGCACAGCGATCCCTTCCAACCGCTGCGCAAGGAGGGGATGCTCTACGGGCGCGGCGCCGCCGACATGAAGGCTTCGCTGGCAGCCTTCGTCACCGCCGCCGAAGCCTACGTCGCCGCCAACCCCGAACACGGCGGCTCGATCGCCTTGCTGCTCACCTCCGATGAGGAAGGCGACGCCGTCGACGGCACCGTTGCCGTCACCGAGGCCTTGCGCCAACGTGGCGAGACCATCGACTACTGCATCGTCGGCGAGCCGACCGCGGTCAACACCCTCGGCGACATGGTCAAGAACGGTCGCCGCGGCTCGCTGTCGGGAAAACTGACCGTCAAGGGCGTACAGGGTCACATCGCCTACCCGCACCTGGCACAGAACCCCATCCATCTGGCAGCGCCGGCGATTGCCGAGTTGACGCAGACCGTCTGGGACCAGGGCAACGCGTTTTTCCCGCCGACCACCTGGCAAATCTCGAACATCCACGGCGGCACCGGCGCCAGCAATGTCATCCCGGGCCACCTCGACATCCAGTTCAACTTCCGCTTTGGCACGGCCAGCACACCCGAGCAACTGCAAGCCAGGACCTGCGCCCTGCTCGATCGCCACCAGCTGAGTTATGAACTGACGTGGAAGCTGAGCGGCAAGCCCTTCCTGACCGGCCACGGCGCGCTGATCGACGCCGCGCTGCAGGCGATTCGCGCCGAGACCGGCGTCGAAGCCGAGCTGTCGACCAGCGGCGGCACCTCCGACGGCCGCTTCATCGCCGAGATCTGTCCGCAGGTGATCGAAATCGGACCGGTCAATGCCAGCATCCACAAGGTCAACGAAGCCGTGGAAATCGCCGCCCTGCCGTCACTCGCAGCCATCTACCGCCGGATTCTCGAAGCGTTGCTGCCGAGCCATGTTTGAACAGGCGCAAAGCGAACTGCTGACCCTGCGCGACCTGCTGCGCTTTGCCGTCAGCCGCTTCAACGAGAGCGGGCTGTTCTTCGGGCACGGGGTCGACAACGCCTGGGACGAAGCGGCCTACCTGCTGCTGCACAGCCTGCATCTGCCGCTCGACCGCCTGGAGCCTTTTCTCGACGCCCGCCTGAGCAGCGACGAGCGCGCCGGCCTGCTGCGCGTCATCGAGCGGCGCATCAGCGAACGCCTGCCGGCGGCCTACCTGACCAACGAAGCCTGGTTGGCCGAGTATCGCTTCTACGTCGATCAACGGGTGATCGTGCCGCGCTCCTTCATCGCCGAGCTGCTGCGCGAGCAGCTGGCGCCGTGGATCGAAGACCCCGAGGGCGTGGCGTCCGTTCTCGACCTATGCACCGGCTCCGGCTGCCTGGCCATTTTCGCCGCGCATGCCTTCCCGGCGGCGCGGGTCGACGCCATCGACATTTCGCCCGACGCGCTGGCCGTGGCCGAGCGTAACGTCAGCGACTACGGGCTGAACGAGCGTATCCGGCTGCTCGAGAGCAACCTCTTCGCCGCGCTCGACGAGGAGCGCTACGAGCTGATCGTCAGCAACCCGCCGTACGTCAATGCCGCCTCGATGCGCAGCCTTCCCGCCGAGTACCAACGCGAGCCCGAACTGGCCCTGGCCAGCGGCGAAGACGGGCTCGATCTGACCCGGGCCATCCTCGCCGCAGCGCGCGAACGCCTGACGCCGGACGGCCTGCTGGTCGTCGAGATCGGCCACAACCGGGACGAGCTCGAAGCGGCCTTCCCGGAGACTGCCTTTACCTGGCTGGACACCGCGGCCGGCGATCAGTACGTCTTCCTGCTGCATCGCGACGAGCTGCCGTGAGCCGGCTACACGCGGCCGTGCGCCCTGCCCTGCGCACTGGCGCGGCGGCGCGCCACGTCCCGCTGCAGCGGCTGCTTCTGGGCACCGTTCTGCTGCTGGCCCTGCTGCTGGCCACCGCCTGCGGCGACGCGACGCAAGGAAAGGCGCTGCCGCCCGGAAGCACGGTCCTGGCCTTCGGCAACAGCATCACCTACGGCACCGGCGCCCGGCCCGGCGAAGACTATCCGACCCAGCTGGCAGCCCTCAGCGGCTGGCAGGTCGCCAACGCCGGCATCCCCGGCGACACCAGCGCCGCAGCCCGCGAGCGGATCGAGGCCGCCCTGGCGGCGATCAGGCCGGCGCTGGTCATCGTCGAACTCGGCGGCAACGACTTCCTGCGACGGCGCCCGGCAGCCGCCGTCAAGGAAGACCTGCGGGCCATCGTCAGCGCCATTCGCCGCTCCGGTACGCAGGTGGTCCTGGTCGCCGTCCCGAAGTTCTCGCTGCTCGGCGCCATCAGCGGCCGCCTGCCCGATTCGGAAATCTATGCCGAGCTGGCCAGCGAAGAAAAGCTGCCCTTGGTCGCCGAAGCGCTGGCCGAGGTTCTCTCCGACCCGGAGTTGAAAGCCGACCCCATCCACCCCAATGCCGATGGCTACCGCCAGCTGGCGGCAGCCATCGCCGCGCAGCTGCGCCAGGCCGGTTTGCTCACCGCGCCTTAGCGACGATCATTGTCGGGCAAGCCGACAGACAAGGACCCACCGATGACTAGCGAAACCCCGCAGCGCATCCACCGCCAGGATTACACCCCGCCGCCCTTCCTGGTCGACAGCGTCGACCTGGACGTGCACTTCAACGCCGGCGAGGTGCGGGTCAACAGCCAGCTGCGACTGCGGCGCAATCCACAGGCTGCCCCGGCTGCGGAGGCAGATCCGGCAAGGCCCCTGCCGCCGCTACAACTCGACGGCCAGGGGCTGGAAACGCTCTCCGTGGCCGTCGACGGCAGCGTTCTCGGCCCGGACGAATATCACTGCAGCGACTCGCTGCTGACCATCGCCAATCCGCCGGACACGCTGACCCTGCATACGCAGGTGCGTATCGATGCCGACCACAACAGCAGCCTGTCCGGGCTCTATCGCTCCAAGGATGGCTATTTCACCCAGTGCGAGGCGCAGGGTTTCCGGCGCATCACCTGGTTTCCCGATCGCCCGGACGTCATGTCGCGTTACCAGGTCACCCTGCACGCCGACAAGGCCAGCCTGCCGGTGCTGCTGGCCAATGGCAACCCGGCCGGCAGTGGCGACGAAGGGCCCGACCGCCACTGGGCGAAATGGGAGGATCCCTTCGTCAAGCCCTGCTATCTCTTCGCGCTGGTCGCCGCCCGCCTCGAAGTGCTGCGCGACGAGTTCACCACCTGCAGCGGGCGCAGCGTCCAGCTCGCGGTCTTCGTCGAGCCCGGCAAGCTCGACCAGTGCGCGCACGCCATGGACGCACTCAAACGCGCCATGCGCTGGGACGAGGAAGTCTTTGGCCTGGAATGCGATCTCGACCACTACATGATCGTCGCCGTCGGCGACTTCAACATGGGGGCGATGGAAAACAAGGGCCTGAATGTCTTCAACACCAAGTACGTCCTGGCGCGTGCCGACACCGCCACCGACGCCGACTACCAGAACATCGACCGCGTCGTCGCCCACGAGTACTTCCACAACTGGACCGGTAACCGCGTCACCTGCCGCGACTGGTTCCAGCTGTCGCTTAAGGAAGGGCTGACGGTCTATCGCGACCAGGAATTCGGCGCCGACATGCACAGTCGCGCGGTCACCCGCATTCGCGAAGTCCGCGCCCTGCGCGCCATGCAGTTCCCCGAAGACGCCGGCCCGATGGCCCATCCGGTGCGTCCCGACTCGTACATCGAAATCAACAACTTCTACACCAGCACCGTTTACGACAAGGGCGCCGAAGTGGTGCGCATGATCGAAACGCTGATCGGCAAGGAAGCCTTCCGGCGCGGCATGGACCTCTATTTCGAGCG
>LBIU01000805.1 GCA_000987445.1 Candidatus Accumulibacter adiacens
ATGGTGCCGGCACAGATCATCGCCGTTCTCAATGCGCCGAATTTCGCGCCCGAGAAACTGGCCTCGCTGGAAATGATCCTCTCTCTCGGTGCGCCGCTGTACCAGGAGTACAAGGACTTGCTCAATCGCCTGCTCCCGGATCGCTTCTACGAACTCTACGGCCTCACCGAGGGCTTCTGGACCATCCTCGACAAGACGCAGTCGCTGCGCAAATCCGGTTCGGTTGGCGCACCGCCGGCCTTCTACGAGATGCGCATCGTCCGCGAAGACGGCAGCGACGCACCGGCTGGCGAAGTCGGCGAGATCGTCGGTCGCGGGCCCTCGCTGATGGGCGGTTACTACGGTCGCCCCGATCTGACCGAGCAGGCGATTCGCGATGGCTGGCTATTCACCGGGGATCTCGGCTATCGGGATGGCGAGGGCTATCTCTACCTGGTCGATCGCAAGAAAGACATGATCGACAGCGGCGGCGTCAAGGTCTACCCGAAGGACGTCGAGGAAGTCGCCGCCCGCCACCCGGCGGTCAGGGAAGTCGCCGTCTTCGGCGTGGCGCACGAGAAATGGGGCGAAACACCGGTCGCCGCCGTCGTCCTCAACGCCGACGCCTCGATCACCGCCGCCGAACTGCGCGACTGGATCAACGAACGCGTCGGCGCCCGCTACCAACGCCTGCACGCCCTGCAGATCATGGACGATTTCCCGCGCAACGCCGCCGGCAAGACGCTGAAGCGCGAAATGCGCGACGCCTACCAGGCGGCGGCCGACGAGGGCGACTGAGCGTCGATCGAAGGGCCTTTGGCAAGTGGCAAGGGGGCCGTGACCCGTCCGGCGGCGCGGGAAGCGAACAAGAAGCGACGCGGCCGCCGTGACCACGGCGTCCGAGGACCGTCGATTACTTCTGCAGGACGTAGGTTCCCGGGCTGTCGCACAGCGGCGCGTAGCCTTGCTCGGGCGCGCCCATCGTCGGTGGCGCTTCGCTTCCCGAGGAATGGCGCGTCAGCCATTGCTGCCACGCCGGCCACCACGAGCCTTCGCTGCTCGGGGTACGTTCCTTCCAGGTTTCCGGGTCGATGCAGCGATCGCCTTCGTGGCAGACGCTGAGCTGGTACGAGCGGCGCGGGTGGCCGGGTTCGTTGACGATGCCGACGTTGTGGCCGCCGCTGGTAAGCACGAAAGTCAGCTCGGTGGCGTCGCTTTGCAGGTGCAGCTTGTAGACCGAGTGCCAGGGGGCGACGTGGTCGCCGGCCGCGGCGAC
>LBIU01000806.1 GCA_000987445.1 Candidatus Accumulibacter adiacens
GGCTGACGTTGCATGACATTGGCCTCGATCGGCTCGAAGGCCAGCATCAGGCCGAGGAAGACGGCGGTGGTCATGTTGATCCAGAGGATTTGCAGCGGCGTGATCGGCAGCGTGGCGCCGGCAAAAACTGCCGCCAGGATCACCAAGCCCTCGCCGAAGTTGGTCGGCAAGGTCCAGGTGATGAACTTGACCAGGTTGTCGTAGACCCCGCGTCCTTCCTCGACGGCGGCTTCGATGGCCGCAAAATCGTCATCGGTGAGCACCATGTCGGCGGCGTCCTTGGCCACTTCGGTGCCGGCCAGGCCCATGGCGATGCCGATGTCGGCCTGCTTCAGCGCCGGCGCGTCGTTGACCCCGTCGCCGGTCATTGCCACGACTTCGCCGTTGGCCTGCAGCGCCCTGACCAGGCGCAGCTTCTGCTCGGGCTCGACGCGCGCAAAGACGTTGACTTCCTGGGCTACCCGGCGCAGTGCCTGGTCGTCGAGAGCCGCCAGTTCGACGCCGGTGAGCGCCGTCTCGCCGTCCTTGGCGATGTCGAGCTGGCGGGCGATCGACAGGGCGGTGATGGCGTGGTCGCCGGTGATCATCTTGACGGTGATGCCCGCGGCGTGACAGGTGTCCACCGCGGCGATCGCCTTCGGACGCGGCGGATCGATCATTCCGACCAGGCCGACGAACTGCAGACCGGCCTCGGCGCTATTTTCGTCGAGGGCCCTGTCCGTGCCCGTTTCTGCGGCGCCGCCGGCGAGGCGAGCGATGGCCAGGACGCGCAAGCCTTCCTTGGCCATGGCACGCGCCGCGTCTTCGATCTCCCCGGGGCGCAGCGCCACCGGCTGTCCGGACGCGTCGAGCATCTGCCGCGA
Organism: Candidatus Accumulibacter adiacens; assembly: GCA_000987445.1. Classification (GTDB taxonomy): domain Bacteria; phylum Pseudomonadota; class Gammaproteobacteria; order Burkholderiales; family Rhodocyclaceae; genus Accumulibacter; species Accumulibacter adiacens. Next base: position 864 of record LBIU01000806.1, read on the forward strand.
GCGCGGCAGCAATTGTTCGAGCGCGCCTTTGAAGTACACCCGGTGCTGGCCTTCGATCTCGTGTGCGGTGGCCATGTACTGACGGGTCGAATCGAAGGGGATTTCGTCGCGGCGCGGGAAGCGCTTGTGCAGTGCTGCTTCGTCGAGACCGGCCTTGCGGGCGACGACCAGCAACGCGCCCTCGGTCGGGTCGCCGACGATCGTCCAGCGTGGCTCGCCCTGGTCGCTGTCGGCCCCCGCCTCTTCCTTGCTCAGCGCGGAATCGTTGCACAGCACGCCGGCGAGCAGGCACTCGCGCAAGGCGCCGGCAATCTCGCCGCCGTCGCCGACCCTGCCTTCGGGTGCGTAGCCGCTGCCGCCGACCGTTGTCTGCACGCCGCCGGCGTAGAGCTCGCGGACGGTCATCTGGTTTTCGGTCAGGGTGCCGGTCTTGTCGGAACAGATGATCGTCGTACTGCCGAGGGTTTCGACCGCCGGCAGCTTGCGGATGATCGCCCGCCGTTTGGCCATCCGCGCGACGCCGATGGCCAGGGTGATGGTCATCGCCGCCGGCAGCCCCTCGGGGATGGCGCCGACAGCCAGGGCAACGGCGGCCATGAACATTTCGAAAGCCGATGAACCGCGCCACATGCCGACGATGAAAGTGAGCACCGCCAGCAGGCCGATGGCGATCAGCAGCCAGTTGCTGAACACTGCCATCTTGCGCGTCAGTGGCGTCGTCAGATCGGGCGCCTCGGCGATCAGTTGCGAGATGCGGCCGGTCTCGGTACGGTCGCCGGTGGCGACCACCACACCTGCGCCGCGGCCGGTGATCATCACCGTGCCGGCGTAAGCCATGTTGCAGCGGTCGGCGAGAACGGTGGCTTCGGGCAGCACGTCGCCGTGCTTGGCGACCGCCGTCGATTCGCCGGTCAGGGCCGATTCGATGGCCTGCAAGTCCTTGGCGCGGAACAGGCGCAGGTCGGCCGGCACCTTGTCGCCGGCGGCCAGCAGCACGACGTCGCCGGGAACCAGTTCGGTCGATGGCAGGCGTTGCTTGCAGCCGTCGCGCAGGACCGTCACTTCGCTGCTCACCGAGCGCGCCAGTGCCGCCAGTGCATCCTCGGCACGGCCTTCCTGGATGAAGCCGATCACCGCGTTGATCAGGGTGACGCCGAAGATCACTCCGGAATCGACCCATTCGCCGAGGAAGGCGGTGACCACGCCGGCCAGCAGTAGCACCAGCACCAGTGGCTGGACGAACTGCAGGGCAAAGCGCAGCACCGGCCCCTTGCCGGCTTTCGGGGTAATCCGGTTTTCGCCATGCAGCGCGCGGCGGCTGAGCACTTCGCCGCCGGCCAATCCTTCCTCGTAGCTCGCTTGCAGGCGGCTTGCGGCTTCGTCAGCGGCGATGAAATGCCAGGGGACCGGTTGCGG
>LBIU01000807.1 GCA_000987445.1 Candidatus Accumulibacter adiacens
ATTCCCGCCGAGTGGGTCGCTCGCGAGGGTATTTTTCCCTGGGAAGCAAAGGTCTATGCGCTCGTTTAGCGCTTGGCGCCTCATCGCTCGGAACGGTACGTCATGAAAATCGTCACCTTCACGATTCCGGCGAGCAAGCCCGAATGCGCCCTGCAAGTGAAGGGGAGGGTCATGGCTTTCACGATTTGGGGTGTCTCCAGCGGTCATGACCCTTAGGCCACGGAGCCTCGTGGGGCGGCCTGCGCAGCGCCGATCGTTCGCTCCTTCGCGGTCAATCGTGATCGCGAGCCGGCCCGCGCTTTTATCTGGCGGCGAGGTGAGTGGCGCGACGTGACCTAAGCGGCGCACGGCGCCGGCGGCGCCGGGGCAAGCGGCCAGTCAGTACCCGCGCGCCAGGTCGACAGACGCGGGCAGTTAGCCGCTTTCACGATAGCGGCGAATGTTGGCGGCCACAATTTGCGAGGCCGGTTCGTGGTCAGTCGGCGCCGAACAGTGCGGCAGGACGGTAACCCGGGAATGTCGCCACGGCCATTGATCGGCTGGCAGTGGTTCGCGCGCGAAGACATCCAGTACCGCATGGTCGAGCTGCCCGCTGTCCAGAGCGGCGCGCAAATCGTCATCGACGACGATCGGACCGCGGGCGAAGCTGATCAGCGACGCGCCGGGAGGCAGGAGCGCCAATCGAGCAGCGTTGAGCAGGCCCCGGGCAACAACAGGGACTAATGCAACCTGCCATTCAGTTCGTCGATCACCGCCGCCCAATCCGCATCCTCGATGATCTCCTCCTTGAGAAAGCTTCGTTGCGCCTCGGTCCAGAATGGGGCGCGGTAAAGGGCGATCTCATTTCCCAAGGGGCGATGCCGGCGGATGAATTCCTCGATGGCGTCTGCGTCGGACGGCAGGCCGAGCTGTGCGAACAGATTGCTCATGGTGTGTAGATTGGCATCCATGTAACACCTCCTGAAAGTAGGTCGCGAGGGCGGCAGGGCCGCGATGAATGAGATGGAATCGAGAAGAAACAGTTCCGGCGATGCGTGCATGTCAGTATTCCTACCCTCCTGCCCTCTTGGCAGTAGACTGTCTCTTTAACCCCTGGGTCGATGATATCAATGCAACGTTGTCCCTGGTGCGAAGCGTTCGACCTTTACCGTGACTACCATGATTCCGAATGGGGCGTGCCGCTCTACGATGATCGATCCCTGTTTGAACTGCTGATCCTGGAAGGCGCGCAGGCCGGTTTGTCCTGGGCGACGATCCTCAAGAAACGAGAAAACTATCGGCGTGCCTTCGATGACTTCGATCCGGCACGCATCGCCCAGTATGACGCTGAAAAAGTGGCCGCGCTGTTGGCGGATTCCGGAATCGTCCGAAATCGCGCCAAGGTGGCCGCAACCATCCAGAACGCCAAAGCCTATCTTGCACTCACGAGTGACGGACAGTCGTTCAGCAATTTTCTGTGGCGCTTCGTTGATGCGACCCCGATCCAGAATCAATGGACGTCGATGGCCGAGGTGCCGGCCAAGACCACCCGCTCGGAGGCCATGAGCAGGGCCTTGGGTCGCGCCGGCTTCAAGTTCGTCGGGGCGACCATCTGCTATGCGTTCATGCAGT